>JBAVOD010000080.1:0-2885 GCA_049691735.1 Bacteroidales bacterium | reverse complement strand
ATGTATCTGATTTGATTTTTTTCAACCTTATTTGTATCTTCAGACCTTAGTAGAAAATTGATATCTAACAGATTATAACCTTATTACCTTATTAATAAGCAAATGAAAGTTGAATATAATGATTTATATACCCATTTTATTTTTTCAACTTTCCTTAGAGAGACAGTGATTCTGAAACTAGCTAGGAACGCTTAATTTACATTATTAAATAATGAACGATTACCAGCTGGCATGGAGAAATCTGTGGCGAAATAAGAGAAGAACAATAATAACTGCTGCATCGGTATTCTTCGCTGTATTCTTCGCACTTGTCATGAGATCATTCCAGCTTGGTTCCTACGACAGGCTCTTTAAGAATGTTATTGAATCCTATACTGGTTACCTGCAGATACAACAGAAGGATTATTTTGATGATCCTGTCCTTGATAACGGTTTTGAGATTAGATCATCCCTTCTCGACAGCATAGGAGATGACCCTAATATCTCGGGGCTGGTCCCCCGCCTGCAGTCATTTGCCCTTGCCGCGGCCGGCAGCAGAACCCAGGGTGTGATAGTCATGGGAATCGATCCGCACGAGGAAGACCGTGTCTCCTCGATAAGCAAACGGCTTGTCAGATTCAGGCTGAGCAGCGAAGCAATAAAGGCCCTTAAATCACAGCCAATACCTGACCGGACTAAAAAGCTGCTCGATGTTTACAGCGGCGATTCGTATTCAAGTGTGGGACGGATGCTTATCGATCTGGATATTCCGGATGATGATACCGCATCGGTTCTTCCTCTTATGCGCAAATATGCCTCTTTCAGCAACGCATTTCTAAACGAGAATGATTCCGATGCAGTTGTTATCGGCAGCGGACTTTCATCCTATCTGAAGGCGGATGTAGGCGATACTCTTGTTATGATCGGACAGGGATATCATGGCGCGACCGCTGCCGGTAAATATGTGATAAAAGGGATAGTAAGGCTTCCTGCACCCGATATCGACAATATCATAGTATATCTTCCCCTAAATGAGGCAAGGGTACTGTTTGATGCCCCGGGACTTCTTACTTCGCTTGTGCTTGATGTCAAAAAAAATGACAACAGGAACCTTACCGATACAGAAGAAAGACTGGGCAGCTTCATTAACGGCCAGCTTACGATCCTTCCCTGGCAAAAGCTTAATGAGCTACTTGTAAACCAGGTTGAAGCTGATAACAACAGCGGCAAGATAATGATAGGCATACTTTACCTGGTAATAGCTTTCGGGGTTTTCGGAACTGTTGTCATGATGATGGCCGAGAGGAGACGTGAATTCGGAATGCTCGTGGCAATTGGCATGCAAAAAGGAAAGCTTGCAAAGCTGGTTTCGTTTGAACTTCTCCTGACCGGGTTGCTCGGGATCATTGCCGGCATTATTGTCTCGCTTCCGGTAGTCTTTTATGGGCACTTTCATCCGTTAAGATTCACAGGTGAAATGGGCAGAATGTACGAAGATTATGGTTTCGAACCGGTGATGCCGACAATGCTGCCCAATACATATTACCTGTGGCAGATCCTGGTGGTCCTGATCATACTCGGAATAGCAGTCGCCTACAGCATCAGAAAAGTATTCAGGATAAATGTCATAACCTCCCTCAGGGCATAAAATGACCTTGTGATGATTACAGAAATAGCCTGGAAAAATGTCTGGCGGAATAGGACCAGAAGCCTCATAGTGATTACCGCAGTAACAATAGGAGTGTTCGCGGGCGTCTTCACAATAGCTGCTATGAACTCCTCGGTGGTTCAGCGTATTGACTCGGCCATAAATGAGGAACTGTCGCACATCCAGATCAACACGAAGGATTTCAGGAAAAGCGGCGATATAAACAGCATAATTCCTGACTACCCGCAGGTGATAGCTACTCTCGACACAATACCGGGGGTCAGTGCGGTGACAGGCAGGATCATTTTAAGGGGCATGGCCTCAACGGCAGCAAAAAGTGCGGGTGTAGAGATCGACGGAATAAACCCTGAAAAAGAAAAAAAAATTTTCACCCTCTATAAAAAGCTCATTCCGGGAACAGGGACCTATTTTGGCACTAAAACAAAACTGGGAGAAGCATTCCTGGGCGAAAAGCTCGCAAGGGACCTTGATATAATCAGGTACATCCTTACACCGGAGGCCCTGTCGGACCTTGGCCATGAGAGAGTGCCCTCCGGGGTGATCTCCAGGCTCGAGCCTTTGAAAGACCAGCGTTTTGTTAACGAAAAGAAGTTCACAAAGGCATTTGAGTCACTGCTCACTCCTTCAGAAAGCAAGAAGTACGGACTGAAAATAATAGAAGCAGCCTGGTCGTACAGGCAGGACTCAAAAATAATACTCTCATTCCTTGATGTTAATAATGTAGAAACCAGTGCAGCATTCAGGGTTACAGGCATATTTCGTATAAATAACACCATGTTCGAGGAAAGCCATGTGTTTGTAACGATAGATGAACTCAGGCAGCTTACAGGACTTAAGCAGGACCAATTTCAAAGGATCATTGTAAAGCTCGATAATAATAATCTTACCGGCAGGGTAACAGAGAAGATAAGGGAAGATTTCCCTCATCTTGAGGTCCTCAGCTGGAAAGAGATCCAGCCCGACCTGGCCCTTTTGTCCGACATGATGCAGATGATCTATGGAATATTCATGGCAATAATCCTGGCAGCCCTGGCATTCGGCATAGTCAATACCATGCTTATGGCCGTCCTTGAAAGGACAAGGGAAATAGGAATGCTTGCTGCAATTGGCATGAACCGTAAAAAGATCTTCCTGATGATCATGCTCGAATCGGTCTTCCTGTCAATCACCGGAGGTATTTCCGGCATGGCTGTAGGAGGGGCTGTCATTGCCCTTACCGCCAGGCATGGGATAAATC
>JBAVOD010000079.1:0-7516 GCA_049691735.1 Bacteroidales bacterium | reverse complement strand
AGTCAGGGTGGCAGGTTACAGTGATTATTTCAACGACCTGGGTGAGGACCTGCAGAATGAGATCATTCTTAGAACAGAGCACAATGGCGATTAGGTAGTGTTGATTATCGGGGACTCTCTGCTTTGTGATAATCAAACACTTACAGAACCCCCTTCGGGGGGCAGGGGGTAAAGAAAACGACGAATCTTATTTCTTCTTATCCCTTGCCTCATTAAATACCGAGGTTGCTGTAGCCACTATACCGGCGATATTTGTCAGGTCTGAGGGCAGGATCAGTGTATTGTTTGTTTTTGCCAGGTTCCCGAATGCCAGAAGATAGTGTTCGGCAATCCTCAGGTTCACTGCGTTAAGCCCGTTTTCCTCTGAAATTGCCAATGAGATAGCCCTTAATCCGTTTGCTGTCGCTTTTGCCACCTGCTCAATTTCCGAAGCGCGTCCGGTTGCCTCATTTATGCGTTTCTGCATTTCACCTTCGGATCTCTTTATCAGCTCCTGCTTGTCTCCCTCCGCAACATTTATCTTGGCCTGCTTGGTGCCTTCCGACTCTGCAATTGTTGCTCTTTTTTCCCTTTCAGCCCTCATCTGTTTCTCCATCGCATCGCGGATGCTCTGGGGCGGAGATATATTCTTTACTTCATACCTGGTAACCTTGACGCCCCACGGCTCGCTTGCCTTATCGACGGCATCAACTATGGTGACATTTATGGTTTCACGTTCCTCGAACGTCCTGTCCAGCTCCAGTTTGCCAATAACGCTTCTCATTGTCGTCTGGGCAATCTGGATTGAAGCAAACCGGTAGTTATCGATACCGTAAGAGGCTTTCTGCGGATCAAGGACCTGAAGGTACAGGATCCCGTCTACCTCAACGGCAATATTATCGCGGGTTATGCATACCTGAGGTGCAACGTCTATTGCCTGCTCCTTAAGTGTGTGCCTGTACCTTATCTTATCGATAAAAGGAATGATGATCTGGAATCCGGCAGTATAGGTTGCCCGGTATTTGCCAAGTCTTTCTACAATTATGGCTGTCCTTTGCGGGACAACCTTGACCATTGTTGTTATCAGGATGAACCCCAGAATGATAACACCAATGAGGATCATTGTGCCACTAGTCATTTTTGTTACTTTTTGGTTCGACAATTATTTTAAAGTTTACCTTCTTTTTAATTATGACTGTCTGGCCTTCCTTTACACGGGAGTTAGATTCAGCTTTCCATGTTGTACCTTTGAAATCAATCTTACCGTTTTCACCGGGCTCAAGATCGGTCAGGGCGACTGCTTCCTTGCCTGTAAATTCATCCTCAACGCTTTCGGAAAGCCCATCCCTGCTGTAAAAGAATTTCTTCTGTATAATTTTTCTTAATGCTGCCAGGGAGATAACTGATGTGACAGCAAAAACTATTATCTGGACATTGATGTCGGGTCTGGCAATAAGGCACAACAGGGCAGTCAGCCATGCACCGACACCGAAAAAGAATATAACAAATCCCGGAAGAACTAGCTCAAGAAGGAATAAAATCAAACCAATAAGGAACCAGACAAGTTCGGGATGTGATAACAAGGATGTGCTCATAGTTGTTATATTATAGTTGCATTAAGTAAAGATAAAACAAAAAATCAAACGATTACCAGAAAACTACAGGATTGGGTTTGCCAAACAGTTTTGGGCAGAGCATCATAATAATTTCATGAATTCAGTTTTTTTTGTTATCTTTTAAACTTTCATTGCCGGTTACTCTCTGATCCATCGGATTTATTTCAGGAGACAAAGTGCACTGAACCGTTAAAGAAAAGTTTGAACCTCTGATGCACAGAAATGTTTAACAGATTCGGAATTTGATATTATCGGATGGAAAAATTCTTTGATTATTTTGATGAGCGTTACAGGGAAACCCTCCTTAGCGGACCACCGTCAGAGGATGGCCCTGTGATAACGATATCGCGGCTTACCGGATGTGATGCCCGCGAAACGGCTTCCCTTGTGGCTGAGAAGCTGAACTCGAAATACGGTATCGCCAGGTGGAGATGGGTGGACAAGGATATCATTTATGCTACCGCGAAAGAATTAAATATTGATACCCAGCGTGTTGAAAACTATTATGAGGGGATAAAGCTATCAAACCTTTCGGAAATGATTATGGCGTTTTCCGGAGGATTTGTAAGTGATCTCCGGGTGAAGAAAACCATCAGGGATGTAGTTCTGTCGATGTGCAAGGAGGGATACATTGTGCTTGTCGGAAGGGGAGGAGTATCCATTGCCCGCGATATCAGGGATTCTCTTCATATCAGGCTTGTTGCCCCATTCTACTGGAGGGTCCAGAACGTAATGAAGAAGAATAAGATCAATATCGAGGAAGCAGAAAAGCTTGTGTTTGAGACCGATGCAAAGCGGTACGATCTGATCCAGACTTTCCTTGAACAGAAATCGATAAATATGGATTCCCTGTTCGATGCGACATTAAACAGGGCAACATTCAGCATTCCTCAAACTGCTGATATGATTGTCACCCTTTTTGAGCAAAAAGTGGGCAGACAGGTGGCCGAACGGAAGAAAAAGAAGCCGGTCTTTTAAAATTCGCTCAATTCACCCACCTTCTTGATGTGGAGGCTCAACCTTTTATCGAGTATCCTCCTGTAGGCATCCCAGTCGGTGATCGGACGCCGTGCAACACCTGTATCCATTGCGGCTTTTGCAACACATGAGGCTACGCATGATATCAGACGCGGATCGAGAGGCTTGGGTATTATATAATCTCTTCCGAACGTGAGACTGTCGATATTATATGCCTTCAGAACGGAATCGGGAACCGGCTCCTTTGCAAGAGCGGCCAGGGCCTTCGAAGCAGCGAGCTTCATCTCCTCGTTGATCGTTGTAGCCCTTACATCGAGCGCTCCCCTGAATATATAAGGGAATCCGAGAACATTATTGATCTGGTTCGGATAATCTGACCTCCCCGTTGCAAAGATCAGGTCGTCTCTGGTCGACATGGCATCCTCGTACGAAATCTCCGGATTGGGATTCGCCATCGCAAAAACAACCGGATTGTCAGCCATTGTCAGCAACATTTCCTTCGACATCATGTTTGCAGTCGACAGGCCGAGAAAAAGATCCGCACCAACAACTGCCTCGGCAAGAGTATCGATATTCCTGTCGGTAATGAATTCCTGTTTGTATTTATTAAGATCTCTCCTTTTCTTGTTTAAAACACCTTTGCTGTCAACCATTACAATATTTTCCCTTTTGACTCCCAGGGAGAGATAAAGTCTTGAACATGAGATAGCAGCGGCACCTGCACCGCAGACTACCAGCTTTATCTCATCGATCTTCTTCCCTGTGATTTCAAGGGTGTTGATCAGGCCGGCACCTGAAATAATTGCCGTTCCGTGCTGATCGTCGTGAAAAACAGGGATATCAAGCATGCTCTTGAGGCGTGATTCGACCTCAAAGCATTCCGGCGCCTTTATGTCCTCAAGATTGATCCCGCCGAAGGTTGGAGCAATACGGGCACAGATTTCGACAAGTTTTTCAGGATCTTTTTCATCAACTTCGATGTCGAACACATCCACATCGGCAAATACCTTAAACAACAGCCCTTTGCCCTCCATTACAGGCTTTCCTGCCATTGCACCGATATCTCCCAGCCCCAGGACCGCTGTTCCGTTTGAAATAACAGCAACAAGGTTACCTTTCGCCGTATAAGTGTACACATCATCAGGTGTTTTTTCAATCTCCAGGCACGGGTAGGCAACGCCCGGCGTATAGGCAAGACTCAGGTCGAACTGGGTACAATACGGTTTTGTGGGAATGACCTCAATTTTCCCATGGCGTCCTCTGCTATGGTACAGCAGTGCATTTTCCTTGGTTACTTTAGGCATGTCATATTTGTATTATTGAACGTTCAGGGTTCATAACCAAATGGTTGCTAAATATCCTGATCAGGTATTAACGCACCCAATTTACAACTATTAAACTTATTTAAACATGAAAATGATCAGGTTAATTTTTTCGGCAAAATTCATTTTTTAGATCATCTTTGCAATAGTAACAAAAATCAATATTTTCGATATCAGTTAAAACCGGATTTGATCAGATACTTATTCTACCTTTGATATTATGCTTAACATAGCAATTGGCGTTGATATCGGCGGCAGCCATATAAGCTGTGCCGCTGTTGACCTTAATACATTCGCTATCCGGAAGGAGACCCTCACTGAAATGGCGGTCGACAATAAAGCGCAGGCACATGAGATTATCGGGGTATGGTCGCGCGCTCTTTCGGGTGTAATAAAAAAGCTTCCGGCGAATTCGCTGAAGGGCATTGGGTTCGGCATGCCGGGTCCGTTTGATTACGTTAACGGGATAAGCTTTATAAAAGGTGTGGCAAAATATGAGCACCTTTATGGCTGCAGAGTAAAGAATGCGATAATTGATGCTCTCGGACTGCCATATAATTTTCCGGTAAGATTCATGAATGATGTCTCTTCATTTGCTGTGGGTGAAGCTCTTGTCGGGAAAGCTGCTGATGCAGTGCGCTCGATGTGCATCACCCTCGGCACAGGCTTCGGTTCGGCATTCATTGATAACAGGATCCCGGTGGTCGACGGTCCTGAAGTGCCAAAGCTTGGCTGCGTATACCATCTTCCGTATGAAGAAAACATTGCTGATGACTATTTCTCAACCAGATGGTTTATTCAAAGTTACATGAAGCTGACAGGCAGGGAACTAAATGGCGTGAAGGAGCTGGCTGAACTTGCCGGGACAGATAAAATTGTCAAAGATCTTTTTGCGGATTTCGGAACACGGCTTGGCGTTTTTCTCGCGCCATGGCTGAAAAAGTTCAGGGCGGAAACGCTTGTGGTGGGCGGGAACATTTCGCATGCTTATAACCATTTCGGGAAGATCTTTGAAGGAAGTCTTAAGAACGAAGGAGTTACCTGCAAGGTTGCCCTTTCGGAACTGAAGGAGGATGCTGCATTTATCGGTAGCGCATATCTGCTTGACGATCGCTTCTGGAAAAACGTCCGGCACACGTTGCAGTTGATGTAAGTCTCTTTGCCTGAGGCAGGGTTAATAACACAACTAAACCGGGATTTATTCAATACGATTATTTTTCCTTAAGTAATTAATCCTCATTATGACGAAAAGAAACAGTTTTGGCAGACGCGATTTCCTGCGGAAGAGCACAGCCGCTGCCATTGCATTTACAATTATTCCCCGTCATGTTCTTGGAGGACAGGGATATAAGGCCCCGTCGGACCAGCTCACAAAAGGGATTATCGGTGTAGGCGGCATGGGGCTGGGTCATATTCCGTATGAAGGTACGCGTGTTGTGGCAATGTGCGATGTGGACAGGAGCCATCTCGACCAGGCAATTGCACAGGCAGGAGGCAATATACCTGGTTACCATGATTTCCGCGATCTCATCGCAAGGCAGGACATAGATATTGTGCATATAGCCACACCTCCCCACTGGCACGGAATAATTTCAAAGATGGCTGCTGAGGCAGGCAAGGATATCTGGTGCGAAAAACCAATGACCCGGACGATCGGTGAAGGCATTAAGGTCGTTGAAGCTGTTCAGGCTAACGCCCGCATGTTTCGGCTTAATACATGGTTCAGGTTCAGGGATGATTTTTATGGCCTGGGTACTACTGTAAAACTATTGAAAAAGCTGGTCGACAGTGGTGCTCTCGGTTGGCCATTGAAAGTGACTGTGAGCGGTATAACAGGATTCGACTGGAAATTTTACTGGAGCGGGCTGCATAACCTGAAGCCAATGCCGGTGCCTCCGGAACTCGATTACGATTTCTGGCTTGGTCCGGCACCGTATAAACCCTATAATCCGCAACGTGTGCATGCCAACTTCAGGAGCTACTGGGATTATGACGGGGGAGGCCTTGGCGACATGGGACAACATTATCTCGATCCGGTACAATACCTTCTCGGGAAGGACGATACCGGTCCGGTCTCTGTTGAGGTCGATGCTCCTCAGCAGCATTATGATGCAGTCGGAACATGGCGACGGATAACCTATACCTATGCCGATGGCTGCCAGATCATCCTTGACGGTGAGAACCGCGACAGGGATGCAGCATACATCGAGGGTCCGAAAGGTAAAGTGTTCAAAGGATTCAGGTCTGACAAAAAGGATATGCAGGAGCTTATCAGCTCCCTTCCTGACCCTGAGCCGCAGGTCACACTGTTCACTGAATCGGTCCTGACCCGCAAAAAATTTGCGCTCAACGAATCTAACGGTCACCGGTCGTGTACCATAGTAAACCTTGGTGTGGTCGCCGTAAGGCTGGGAAGAAATCTCAGATACGACCCTGTTGCCCAGCAGTTCATAGGCGATGATGCAGCCAACCGGCTGATCAATGCGCCGATGCGTGACCCATGGAAGATATAAAGAGATAAATCCGATGTGAAAAAGAAAAATCCGCTAATATGAAAATATTGAAACCAATTTTTATCTGTTTTTCTATCCTGTGTTTATCAATAGGATCATTTGCCCAGGATAAAAGAACAATTGAAACCAAAGTAGCAGACCTTCTCGCACAGCTTCCCGCAAGCAATTCCGAATACACTGACAAGCTGATGGCCAACATGTTTGCTATCGGCGAGCCCGGATTAAAAATGATCTGCAGCCTGATCATCCCTGCCGGTACAGGTGATGATACCCGCTCCAGGTTTGCTGTTGAAAGTCTATCAAGATTCCTTTCGGGAAAGGGAAATGAGAATGAAAAGGCATCATGGGAGAAAATCTGCATTGATTATGCGGTAAATCAGAAAGATAATGGTGTGAAGGACTTCTTCATGAAACAACTTCAGCTCATCGGAAGCGATGCAACTGTGAGTGCGCTTAAGGGCTACCTCTCCAACAAGGAGATCTGCGGTCCGGCACTTGCGGCAATCCAGGCATGCGGCGGAAAGGCAGCAGAAGCAGCCCTTGCCGAATCACTTAAGGATACCAGCCTTCCGTGTGCTGCCGCTGTCATGAACGCACTCGCAGGTATGAGATCGCAGGTTGCGGTGCCCGAATATATTGCATGGGCTTCAGACATTAATGCCAATACCAGGGCTTCAGCATTGAATGCGCTGGCTCAGAGCGGAAATCCTCTTGCTTATCCGGTCCTGTCGAAGGCAGCAAAGGATGTAGAATACCGATGGGAGCCGACCGGGGCCACTTCAGCACTTCTTTCTTACGCAACAAATGCAGGCAAAAGTGGTGACCTGAAAACCATGGACAGGATCTGTAAGGTGGTAATGTCAAAATGCAGAGATAAACTGACAATGCAGAATAAGGCGCGCGCTTTGAAAATTTATGCCGGCTTTCACGGACGGGATGCTGCAAAGGAACTGCTTAAAGCTGCAGAATATCCTGATAAGACCTACAGGGATGCAGCATTTCAGGCTTCCCTGGCTATTCCGGGAGAAGAAATCCTCGCAGACTGGATAAAATATTTTCCCGGGGCAACCGCGGACGCAAAGCCTGAAATTATCAGGATGCTTGGAAC
>JBAVOD010000078.1:0-1785 GCA_049691735.1 Bacteroidales bacterium | reverse complement strand
CCGCTGATAATGGAAAAGATCTATTTCAATAAGATCCGTCCGCAATTTACTGATAATCTGCTGTTAAGGAAGCTTTACCAGATCCCTCTGATAAGAAGGAAGCTAAACGCACTTGCAGGGAAAAAGCTGCTCAGGACCTTCGGCGGAGAACTCAAATTCTTTGGAATTGGCGGCGCAAAGCTGAACAGGAGCGTCGAGCAGTTCCTGATAGAAGCCAGGTTCCCCTATGCCATAGGATATGGACTCACCGAAACTTCACCCCTTCTGGCGGGTACAAGTGCCGGCAGGGCAGTCCTTGACTCGACGGGACCCGCAATTGAAGGCGTGGAGCTCAGGATAAACGACCCCGACAGATCGACAGGCGAAGGGGAGATCTGGGCACGCGGCGAAAATGTAATGAAAGGTTATTACCGCGATCCTGAACTGACAGCCCAGGTGATCACTCCGGACGGCTGGTTCAGGACCGGCGACCTGGGGGCCTTTGACGGCAAAAATAATCTTTACATCAAAGGCAGGCTTAAGAATATGATTGTAGGTGCCAGTGGTGAGAACATCTATCCCGAGGAAATCGAATCGGTAATAAACAATTTCAGATTCGTGGTGGAATCGCTTGTGATCCAGCAAAAAGGCAAGCTCGTGGCGTATGTTCACCTCAATATGGAGGAGCTTGAAAAAAAATACCATATCCTGAAGCAGGATATGGCGAAACAATATGAGGAAAAGAAAGAAGAACTTCTGTCTGAACTCAAAGCTTATGTAAATTCAAAGGTCAGTAAATTCAGCCAGATAAATAAGATCGTGCTTCAGTCGGTTCCTTTTCAGAAGACAGCCACGCTTAAGATAAAAAGGTTCCTGTATACCTGATCATTTCTTCACGGCATCCCTGTACCTTCTGTTTACCTCGTCCCAGTTGATCACATTCCACAAGGCGTCAACAAATTCGGCCCGCCTGTTCTGATATTTCAGGTAATAGGCATGCTCCCATACATCAATTGTGAGAAGCGGGGTCCCCTTTACCGGGGAAACGTCCATAAGCATATTGTCCTGATTAGGTGTGCTTACCACTGCAAGATTTCCGTCGGATGTGATATAAAGCCATGCCCATCCGCTTCCGAAACGCGTTTTTGCAGAGTTGGATAAAGCTTCCCTGAATTTTTCAAATGACCCGAAATTCCTGCTCAGAGCAGCCGATAATTCGGATGAAGGTCCGGATGACTTAGCGGCAAGGTTTTGCCAGTAGAAAACGTGGTTATAAAAACCGCCGCTGTTATTCCTTATCGCGTCCCCTGCACCGGAAATGCCGGCAAAAATATTCTCTATTGAAGCATCTTCAAATTTCGTCCCTTTTATGGCGTTTATGAAATTATTGAAATAGCCACGATGATGCTTGTCATAATGTACTTCCATTGTCCTGGCATCAAGGTACGGTTCAAGTGCGTCATAAGCGAAAGGAAGGGCCGGAAATTCTTTTGTGTTAAAACTTTGCATAATTATATAGTTTGAATTGGTTAGTCCTTTTGGCAGGGAACCACCCAAAGCAGCAAATGCAGTGACACCCATTCCGAGGTTTTTAATGAAGTTTCTGCGTTGCATTTGATTGAGTGTACACAATTAAACATTGTCTGCCGGATTTTGTTCAATTAAAGTTAAAAGAATTGTGACGCGGATTCAAACCGCCGGCCGGTTTGCTTAAAACATGATGTAAATATAAAAACATGTTATAAAACATATTACAATGAACAAGATCACTACAATCGGAAGAATTCTCTTTGCCCTGCCATTTGC
>JBAVOD010000077.1:0-3927 GCA_049691735.1 Bacteroidales bacterium | reverse complement strand
GGCATTAACCTGTATACGAATAAAAACAAACTGGTAGCCCTTGCATCAGGACAAACCAAGGATGAAGGTAACGGATGGTTCGTTGGCCATAATATCAATGCAATATACGATTATGAACGGACAGGATTATGGCAGGACGGCGATCCTTACCTGAGTATCCTCGAACCGGGCGGTAATGTAGGTATGATCAAGGTGAAATACGCCGGCGAATACAACGCTGATGGTACACCGGTCAGAGCGATCGGGGGAGACGACAGGCAGATTTTAGATATTGATCCCAATTTTCTGGGAGGTTTTAACACCCGCGTTTCTTATAAAGGATTTGAACTGAGCCTTATCGGGAGCTTCCAGAGCGGCGGTACCCTCGTCAGCACCCTCAACGGACCTAGCAGCTACCTCAATCTGATGACAGGACGCAGGGGACAAATTAAGGTTGACTACTATACACCCGAGAACACCGGCGCCAAGTATCCTGCTCCCAGCGGTGTGTTAAGTGCCGACAATCCGAAATATCTCAGCACTATGGGATACTTCAATGGTTCTTACCTTAAGATGCGTAACGTTACACTCGGGTATGACCTTGGTCAGAATTTAATCAAAATCCCTGATGTTAAAATGCTGGTCTACTTCACCGTGCAGAATCCATTTGTGATGTTTTCGGAATTCAACAAAGAAATGGGATTGGATCCTGAAACCAACTCATACGGTAACCAAAATGTTGCAACAGGTGGCTACAATAGTCGTATACTGACTGTTGGCTTTAATGCACCTTCAACCCGGAACTTCATATTTGGAGTAAATTTGACATTTTAAAAAAAGGAAGACTATGAAACACATAAATATTAAAACTGTAGTAGGAACAACGATATTGGCGTTGCTTATAGGGTCATGCTCTAAATTATTGGATGAACAGCCACGCAGTATTTTTGAACCAGGTTATTTCAAGACCGAACAGGGTGTTAATGGCGGACTTACATCGCTATATGCCCACTTGCGCTACATATACGGGAATGCATACTTCTACAATTCGGGTGTAACAGGAACTGACGAAGCGACATATGCCCAGAGTGCAGATGCAAACTTCAAAGTGATGGACGTTAGCGGCCAGGGGGATATCACTCCCGATGCTACCGGGGGTACCAATACTTTGTGGAACAATGCTTTCCCGGCGATCAACACTTCAAGTGGCATAATTGAAAATGCTTCAGAGGTTGGTCTCGCTGCATCCCTGATCGCCGAAGCCCGGTTCTTCCGCGCATTCGACTATTTTCAGCTGGTACAAACATACGGCGGTGTGCCATTGGACCTGGGCGCCGGAGAACTGAAGTTTAACACGTCTCCTGTGAGAATATCCGTGCGCAATACCGTGCCCGAGGTTTATACCAGGTGCATAATTCCTGACCTGGTGATTGCAGTAACCGATTTGCCGGATAATTCGCGGTTAACTGGTACAGTAACCAAAACCGTTGCGCGCCTGTTTTTGTCCAAAGCTTATCTGACCTATGCATGGTGGCTGGAAAACCCAAATAACATCCCCACTTATCCTGAAGCAGATAGAACTGATCCTGACGGACATAATGCCCAATATTATTTCCAACAGGCTTACGATGTTGCAACTACTGCTATTGACAATCCGGGTCTTTATGGCCTGATGCCGACATTTTATGAATTACATAAAGGAGGAAATGAACGCAACAAGGAAATGCTGTTATACGCTGACCATACGCAGACAAACGAAAAATATAACGGTTCAAGCCTGACCTATGGCGGTGGAGGCGGCGCGGATAATTTTGCAGCATGGATGATGACATGGAATTACACAGAAATCAGAAGTGCCAAAAATCCGGACGGGACCGGTTCATCAAGCTCTGTTTTGCGCGAAGCAGTTCAGGATCTGGGCCGCCCTTGGACACGTATGGCCCCTACCATTGAAGCTTATGTGAATACTTTTGCCAATAAAACGGAAGATTCGAGGTTCGATGCTTCTTTTGTAAACGTTTACCGTGGCAACTGGCCTGTAGGTGGAGACAAAACCGTAAATTATTATGGCGCAAACGGAATCGCGGTATACCCGGGTGATCCGGTATTGTCATTCCTGCCCGAGGAGCCGGCGGCGCCTATTACTTACCCTACCGGTGCCGGTCCTAGTAATGTTGGCGGAGGGACTTTACCCGGGAGAGCCGACTATGTTATATCTCCCAGCGGCTTAAGCCGGGTAACATACCCGGGTACATGGAAAATGAGCACTTACCGCACCGACAATGCCGGTGGATTGGGACAGCCTAATGCTGCCGTTACCCGTCCTTTTAACATTGCCAAATTCTCCGAATTCTACTTTGTTGCAGCAGAAGCGGCTGTGAAGGGCGCAACTACAGTAGCCGGTAAAAGTGCAAGAGAATTAATCAATGTTATCCGGATCCGTGCAGGGATGTGGAAGTTTGACAGGTACAACAATGTTGCGAGAGTGGAGGATAATAGCGCCGCCATGATCGCTGCCACGCCGGAAACCATAGATATTGATTATCTCCTGGCTGAAAGTTCGCGTGAATATTATGGCGAAGGTTCCCGCTGGTACGATCTGGTACGTACACAAAAATGGGGCGAAATCGCTGCTACTTACAGTATAGCTTCCAGCACAAAGGGAGACCATAATGCACAAACAATTACACGCGCTATTCTGCCTTATCTCTACCTGCGCCCAATTCCACGAGGCCAGCTGGATGGTATGGAAATGACCGCGGAAGAGAAAGCTGCTTATCAGAATCCGGGATATAACTAGTCCGATAAGTGTCCGCAGACCGGCTGCGGACACTTTTTTTTTATATTAGCAGGATATTGGTGGAAATTACATTATGCTGAAAAAGATGGGGGAATTAAAATATTTATTTCTGCTGTTATTTTTTATTGGGATTACAGGCTGCAAAAAGGAAGATAATCCTGTAAAAGAATCAGAACTCCGGAAGAAAATAAATGAATATAACCAGAGTGATGAAGGGTTGAAGGATTATTTTACTCCCGCTGAGTATTTCGACATTGGTGTCGCTATACCTGCATCTTTTATTGATAACCAGGACAAGGTAAATCTGATTAAACGCCATTTTAACAGCATTACGGCTGAGAATGATATGAAATGGTCGTCGCTGCAGCCAACAGAAGGGAACTTTAATTTCACAAATGCAGATAAAATTGTTGATTTTGCCCTGTCAAACGGGATAAAAGTACGGGGTCACTGTCTTTGCTGGCACAATCAGGTGCCATCATGGATTTTCAGGGACGAACAGGCAACGGCATCAAAGGAGCTTGTCCTGCAAAGGTTGCGCACTCATATTACAACTGTCATGACTCATTTCAAAGGCAAGGTGTATGCCTGGGATGTTGTGAATGAAGCTATTGATGACGGGGGTTCAATTTACAGGGCTTCACAGTGGTACAGTATATGCGGAGAGGATTTCATTTTTGTGGCTTTTGAAGCTGCAAGAGCAGCTGATCCTGATGCAAAACTGTATTATAATGATTATTCAGCCGTAGATCCTGCCAAGAGAGATAAAATTTATGATCTTCTGGCAAAGCTTAAAGCACAAGATCTTGTTGATGGAATGGGCCTTCAGGGCCACTGGAATATCAACTATCCGTCAGCCTCCCTTATCTCTGATGCAATTAACAAGTATAACTCATTAGGACTGGATGTTCAGTTCACTGAATTGGATGTTTCAGTATATACATCCAATAATGATCCCCAAAGCGCTTATACCGACGGTCTTGCACAAAAGCAGTCAGTTGCATACGGCACGTATTTTGATGCATTCAGGACTTTCAAAGATGCTATTACCGGAGTTACTTTCTGGGGACTGGCCGACGATAACACATGGCTTGATAATTTCCCTGTAGCCGGGAGAAAAAACTATCCTTTGCTTTTCGATGTAAATC
>JBAVOD010000076.1:0-5510 GCA_049691735.1 Bacteroidales bacterium | reverse complement strand
AGGAACTTTGCAGATATTTCCTGATTACCAATAAGATAACCAATAACCGATACCAGTGCGATAAGCAGGAAAACGGCAATATTTATATAGATCAGCCTGGTCAGATTGCTTCGTGCCCCGAAAGTTTTCTTTATTTCATCAAAGACTCCCATCAATAAAAAGTTTTGGTAGTACTTCTCCAATATCTGATAAGTATATAACCAAAAAGCATACCACCCAGGTGAGCAGTATGAGCTATGTTGCTGCCGGGCTGGGTGATTGCAAGCCAAAGCTCGATCGCCCCGTAACCGAGAACAAAATATTTGGCCTTTATTGGAATAGGCGGGAAAAGAAGCATAAGCTGGGTATTGGGAAAGAGGACACCGAATGCAAGCAGGACTCCGAAGATCGCACCGGAAGCTCCGACGATCGGCACATTCAGGATCAGCTGGAGATTCTTCATCGTTTCATCTGTAAAAACCTTGCCCTCCTTCAGATAGGCAGCTCCGTCGGCGAGTACAAGCTGGAGCTGATCGGGTGGAATCTGATGAATCAGCTTATTGTACTCGAACCATATCACGGTTTCATAAGTCAAAGCTGCACCCAGCCCGCAAACTATATAAAAGACAAAAAATCTTTTTGGTCCCCATACATGCTCAAGCATACCGCCGAACATGTAAAGAGCGAACATGTTGAAAAGGAGGTGGAAGAAGGTGGCATGCATGAACATATGCGTCAGAATCTGAAGCGGCATAAAGTGCTCCGATTTGGGAAAGTAAAGCCCCAGAATGGCAACAAGATCCACCCCGAAGACACCTTTTGCAGCCCAGGCTGCAATAAGCATCAGTACATTTAACAGTATGATATTTTTAACTACCGGAGGTAATCCCAGTAATCCTCTGCCGTAACCGTTCATTAGTTTATCTTAAATTGATCAAATTATCTTGCGGTCAAATATACTACTAACAATTTACCCGGCAATATAGGAATTACGGCATATATGCCGGGAATGGAACCAGGTAACGCAGTTCACCTGAATCGTTTGTCAATATCCTCGAGGGTTACTATGCTGATAACAGGCCTGCCCTTTGGGGAATAATTTGGCGCCCTGCATGCGAAAAGAGCATCAAAAAGCTCTTCCATTTCGTTTTTCTGCAATACTTTACCGTAGGGTATCGCTGACGCGCCCGCCATAGCCGATGCAACCTTTTCCTTAACTTCTGCCGAAGGATCGGACCGGGTCTTTTTATAATCCTCCAGTATAATTTCAAGCAAAACAACAGGATCGGCCTGACCGCTGTCAAACGGCCGGCCAAGTACCAGGATCTTGTTCTCGCCTGTATATTTGATGTTGAAGCCCAGAAGATGAAGGAAATCTTCGATCTCCTTAAGTAAATAAATATCGGCAGGATTCAGTTCCATTTCAACAGGGAACATTTCTGTCTGGCTTACTCCGAGATCGTTGCTCAGGTTCTCAAAGAACCGTTCAAACAATATTCTTTCATGGGCTCTTTTCTGATCGATGATCATTAATCCCGATTTTACAGGGCAGACAATATATTTGTTCTTTACCTGGAAAAATTTCCTTTCGGGCTCCATCTGTAGTCTTCCGGCAGCATTTCCCTGATTATACAACTTTTCCCAGTTTAGATCATTTCCCTTTTCAAATCTTTCAATGAACCTGTTCTGCTGAGCAGGTTCGTAATCACCTGCAAAAGGGTCATAGCGTGTATTTATCTCAATAGAAGGAGGATCAGGGATTCCATGGGCCGCAGACCTGACGGGAATATCGATCAGGGCATCACTGCCAAAATCGAGCGAGGGGACAATATTGAACCTGCCGAGTGCCTCGCGGACCGATGCCATAAGTATCTGCCAGATCGACCTTTCATCTTCGAATTTAATTTCCGTTTTGGTCGGATGGATATTTATATCGATTGAGGCCGGATCGATCTCCATAAAAATGAAATATGACGGAACAGAATCAGCCGGAAGTATGTTCTGATATGCTTCAACCACTGCCTTGTGAAAATAAGGGTGCTTCATAAAGCGGTCGTTGACGAAGAAAAACTGCTCGCCATAAGTGCGGCGGGCATTTTCAGGTTTGCCGATAAACCCCCTGATATTTATAAGAATGGTCCCGGTCTCAAGTGTTATCAGGTCGCTGCTGATCTGTTTGCCAAATACGCCTATTATTCTTTGTCTGTGGTTGGAAGCGGGCAGGCTGTATATCTCCGTATCGTTATGATGCAGTGAAAACCTGATTGCCGGATGAGCTATTGCGACTTTCTGGAACTCGGTTATAATATGGCGCATCTCGGTATTGTCCGACTTGAGGAATTTCCTGCGTGCCGGGATGTTGTAAAAGAGATTCTTTACTGAAAAGCTTGACCCCGGAGGGGAGCTGCATGGTTCCTGCGATTCGACCCTCGAACCGTTGATGAGTATCAGCGTGCCTGCATCTTTTTCTTTTTTTCTTGTCCGGAGTTCAACCATCGAAACGGCAGCGATCGAAGCAAGGGCCTCCCCCCTGAACCCTTTTGTCCTGATTGCGAACAGATCAACTGCTGAGGAGATCTTTGAGGTGGCATGCCTTTCGAACGAAAGCCTGGCATCGGTTTCCGACATTCCCGTACCATCGTCGATAACCTGGATAAGTGTTTTTCCCGAATCCTTGATTATGACTTTTATTGACGCCGCTTCAGCATCGACTGCATTCTCCATCAATTCCTTGACTACAGATGCAGGCCTCTGAATGACTTCACCGGCTGCAATCTGGTTCGCAACTGAATCGGGTAAGAGTTTTATAATGTCAGGCATTAATATTCGAGTAAGAAAACCTGTTCTGAATCAACCGGATATATAACTAATTAAGAGGCCGGAATGTTTTTTCAGAGCAATTATACAAAGATAAATATATTTAACTCACTACATTTGACTGAGATTTTAACCTGACTATTTGATATCCTATAATTTTTTTTAACTTACGGATGCTTTTCCCGGGAAAAATTCCAGCTTGATGAAGAAAATATTGTGTATATCAGGATTATGCTTAATGCTGATCCCTTTCGGATGCAATAGGAAACAGGATGAAAGCGTGGCCAGGGTCGTTACACTGAACCTGCGTTATGATAATCCATCCGACAGTATTAATCAGTGGTCAAAAAGGGCAGCCATTGTCCGCGAATTTATAGCCGAAGAACAGCCTGACCTTATCGGAATGCAGGAGGTTCTTGCCGGTCAGTTTTATTTTCTCGACTCTGTCCTTACTGATTACAGTTCGGTAGGAGTAGGCAGGGATGACGGCGCAAAGGAGGGAGAAATGAATCCCGTTTTCTTCAGGAAGGAAAGGTTCGACCTGGTAAGAACGAAGACGTTCTGGCTTTCGGAAACGCCTGAGGTGCCTGGATCAAAATCGTGGGGATCCGAACTCCCGAGGATAGTTACATGGATGGAACTGTCGGACAGGAATACGAGTACACATTTTTTCTTTTTTAATACTCACTTTGCACACGATTCCGACTCAGCAAGGATTGAAAGCGCCCGGCTCCTGTTGTGCAAGATCGATACAATTGCATCGGGATTCCCATTTGTTGTGACAGGCGATTTCAACATGCCCCATTCAAGCAAAGGCTACGATATGCTCACAGGTCCTTATGAGAGTGTTCCCCTGCTGATGGACTCATATGCATTGGCTGAGAAAAGGCACATAGGACCGGCATATACCTTCAACGGGTTCTCGGATAAGACTTCCGGGGGGAGGATCGATTACATTTTCGTAAGGAACGGAATGCAAGTCCTCGGAAACAGGACTATCATTAAGAAAGCCCGGGGTGTTTATATTTCCGATCACTGGCCGGTAATGGCTGAAGTCGGGCTCAAATGGTCGGGACTGAACTGAATTCCCGCACCCCGCACCGCGCATCCCGCACCTGTTCTTTCACGCTGTTTTCCTGTACCGCCTTACTGCAAAACCTGTAAAGAGGACCGCAATCACAACAAGGGACCAGATATCCGTGCTAATGTCATGGATTGTGGATCCTTTAAGTATAACCATCCTGTTTATACGCATTATATATGCCACCGGATTGGCCAGGTCAATCTTCTGGGCCCATACGGGCATGCTTTCCAGGGGAGTAAAGATGCCGCTCATCAGGACGAAAATGATCATAAAGAAGAACGCAATGAACATGAACTGCTGCTGCGTACTGGCCATTGTTGAGATGAAAAGGGCAAAACCGAGAATTGCGACAAGGAAGATGGTCGAGCACAGGAACAGAAGCGCTATGCTTCCCCTGAAAGGCAGGCTGAAAAGGATCCGTGCAAGGATCATACCGATGGCAAGGTCAATGAGGCCCATAATAAGGAAAGGTACCATCTTCGCAGTGACGAACTGATATTTGCGCACAGGTGTAACGTTTATCTGTTCAATTGTCCCTATTTCCTTCTCCCTTACAAGATTTAATCCGGCAAGAAGGAACCCGATCGCTGTGACAAGTATTCCGAGAATTCCCGGTGCCATATAAAGCTTGTAGTTCAGCATTTCGTTATACCAGTAACGGTTAGTCACATCTATGAACTGGAGACCTGCCGATACCTGCGAAGTAAGGTTCCCGGCCATCAGGTCGGCATTATAATCCCTCAGGACGCCGTTGAGATATGCCCACGACAGCTGGGCTGCCGAAGCATTGACGGCATCAATTGATGCCATGATCCCGACCGGTCTGCCCTTGCCGATATCACTTCCGAAGCCGGCGGGGATCTGGAGAACAACGTCGCATTTGTTGCTGTTGAGCAGGGCGTTTGCTTCAGCTTCCGAAAAAGTTGAATATTTAATCCTGAAAAAAGTAGAACCTTCGAGTTTGCTTATCAGTCCCCTTGATTCAGGGGTCATGTCCCTGTCGATCATGCAAAGACTAATATGTTTGATCTCAAAAGTAACGGCAGGCACCAGCACAAGCATCTGAAGTATCGGTACCGCGAAAATTGCCCGGCCGATGAACTTGTTCCGGAATATCTGAATGAATTCTTTTCTTATAAGATACAGTATCGTTCTCATTCCCGGTATATCAACTTTTTCAACTAAGCCTGATCCTGAAATTCCTTACACTTAACGCTATGAATATTAGAGTCATGATAAATAGTATCAGCGTTTCCTTCCATATGTATAGAAATCCGGTCCCCTTTATCATTATGTTGCGGATAATAATTATGAAGTATCTCGGGGGGAGCAGTGCACTGATCCAGCCGTATATTTTGGGCATGTTCTCAATCGGGTAAATGAAGCCCGAGAGAAGGATCGTTGGCAGCATCATGCCGATAAGCGAAATGAATATTGCCTGTTGCATTGTTTCGGAAACAGTCGATATCAGGATTCCCAGGGAAAGGCTCAGGAGTATGTAGAGCATGCTTTCGCCAAGCAGCAGGAGCAGACTTCCCTTTACGGGAAGGCCGAATACAAGCCATGAAAGCAGCAGTATCAGCAATACATTTATGAAAGAGAGCAGAAAGTAAGGCATAACCTTACCCAG
>JBAVOD010000075.1:0-1568 GCA_049691735.1 Bacteroidales bacterium | reverse complement strand
AATTCAGACCATCTTCCCCACCCTTCCTGGAAGAACTTTTCCTTCAGATAATATTCTATGGCTTTGACATCATGATTTGTCCTCTTCTCAATCTCCTTGATCTTTTCCGCCTCTTTCGGGTTGAATTCCTCATAGAACGATCTCAGGGTTGAATAATTCTCCTTCCTGAAATCTGTAAGCTGAGGGAGTGGAATATCGCACAGACTTATAAAGTATTCTGCTTCGACCATCAAGCGGTACCTGATCAGGCCGAACTCTGAAAAATAGACATCAAGTTCGTCAACTTTCTGCCTGTATCTTCCGTCCAGCGGTGAGATTGCCGTCAGGTTAGTCAATTCCATTGGACATTTCGGGTGTTAATTGTTAGTACTTATACACGCAAATGTAGTATTTTAGACGCACTAAAAAAACGGTATGGAGAAAATCAGGATCTCAGCTGTGAGGTATGCCAATACCTATCCCTTCATATACGGACTTACCGAAACAGGCTTTGACAGGAAGGTTATTCTTGAGACTGACCATCCGGCCGACTGTGCTGCGAAACTGATCAGCGGCAAGGCTGATATAGGGCTGATTCCGATAGCAGCTCTTCCTATGATGAAGGAGTATCACATTATTACAGACTATTGTCTTGGCGCCTACGGCAAGGTAAGGACCGTACTCCTGTTGAGCAATTGTAATTTCAACAGCATACAGACAATCAATCTTGATTACAGGTCGAGGTCTTCAGTAAATCTGGCAAGGATACTTGCAAAAAATTTTTGGAAAAAGGAATTCACCTGGTGCAATACTTCCGAAGGGTTTGATTTCCTGAAGCTCCCGCCTTACAATGCTGTGGTTCTGATTGGCGATCAGTGCTTCGAATGCCGGGACTACTTCAGGTACAAAATAGATCTTGCCGGAGAATGGTGCAAGTTTACGGGTCTGCCGTTCGCTTTTGCATGCTGGACTGCCAACAGGAATCTCGACAGATCATTCCTTTCAGAATTTAACGAAGCTCTCCGGACAGGTGTCACCAACATACCCGATGTTGTGAGAAAATTCGGCTCAACAGGTTCGATCCGGGGTGAGGATCTTTACAGTTACCTTACAGTCAGCATGGACTTCGAGCTTAACGACGAAAAGCGAAAGGCAATAAAGCTTTTCCTCGACCTTATGGCAAGGCTGTAGATCCGCCATGATGCTGCGTTTCTGCTGTAACATCAGAATTTTCTTTCTCCATTCAGTGATAAGTGATGTATAGTTGGTTTTTGAAGTTGTCATATAATTGCGTAACTTTGGGCTTAGGGTAGTAAGTATATTTCAAAAACATAAACTGTAAAGTCATGAGTAAAACAATCACTTTCAATGAACTCCGGAATCTAAAGGACCAGTTGCCCTCCGGAAGTATGAAGAGAATTGCTGAAAAACTTGACCTGAATGAAGAAACGGTCAGAAACTACTTCGGAGGGAGAAATTTTGACAAGGGACAAAGTGTTGGGATTCATTTTGAGCAGGGACCGGGAGGGGGAATAGTGACTTTTGACGATACAACTATTCTTGAGATGGCTGAAAGGATGATTAAGGAC
>JBAVOD010000074.1:0-1951 GCA_049691735.1 Bacteroidales bacterium | reverse complement strand
ATTACAAAGTTTAGTAACAGGGATTAAAATACCATGCCTTATTGTACTTTCATTACTTATATGCTTCCCGGCTCTTTATGTCGTTCAATCGATGATTGGTTCCACAATGACTATTTATCAGATGGCGAACATTATCTTTGCAGGCTTTTTTGTCTTCTCAACTATTGCTTTATCATTTGCTCCTATTGTGATATTCTTTATGATCACCAGCGATAGTTATTCATTCCTCAAATTATTGCATGTAGCAATCTTCACTTTTTCCGGAATTTTTACTGTTAAAACAATTATTAACGGGCTTAAATTTTCGTGTGAAAAGAAAAATATATACCCAAAACTTGGTATGACAATATTCAAAATATGGGTCGTTATTCTAGCATTTGTAAGTTCACAATTAGCATGGAACCTTCGACCGTTTGTTGGTAGCCGCGACATGCCCTTTGAGCTGTTCAGGAAACATGAAGGTAACTTTTATATTGCTGTTATTCATTCAGTATCAAACCTGGTTGAGCCAAAGCGTGACTTAAATCAAGACAAGCAGGACAAATCACAAAAGCAACAGCCTGATAGCTTCAAATAAGAATTATGTTGAACGACGATAAAATAATGACTCTTGAAGAAGTGGCAGAATACCTCAGAGTAAAGCCACAAACGATATATACCTGGGCGCAGGAGAAGAAGATACCTGCTGCAAAACTGGGCAAGGAATGGCGGTTTAAAAAATCTATGATAGATCAATGGTTCAATGAGTTCATTGATGAAAAGTTCAAGGATTTAATTTCAGATAACTCATGAGTCATTTTATTATATGACAATGACTTAGTAATTTTTAACCAGTTTAGTCGATGTGCATTGTGTTGAATAACAAATCTTAAAGAAGGATTATTATGAAAATTGTAACGGTAATCTGTAATGTCGCGTTATTGGGATTCACCAGTCTCCTTCTCTTTATCGTGGGAATATCCAAAGTATCTGATTATAAAGTGTTCACATTGTTGTTGCTATTGGTTCCGATTCTCAACATCGTATTGATTTTCGGAAGCCAAGTCAGTCATGGTCACTGGACTTCTAAATTGATAAATAAGGCACCTGAAGAACAAGGGAAGGCAGATGGACTGTCTAAAATTTATCCTTTTATGAAAATCGTCAATCTAATCCTGAATTTAGCTTTATTAGGATTTGCTTCCTGGTTTGTTATAAGCAACTACCCTCATCCCGGGGAATCATTGGTTCTTACTTATATATTATTGGCAGTGTTAACTCCAGTTCTCAGTCTGATAGCTATTTTGATAAGCAGAACAAATAAAGTTGAAAAAATGAAACGGATATTTATTTCAATTGGGGTTGGTGTTGGGGTAGTAATTATATGTTTTATTATTTCTGTGCGTACCTATATCGGGCTTGGTATTAAGGAACGTATCAATATTGCAAAACAACAATATTCAGGTATGGCAGAAGATGCGTTAATCACATATCTGTCAGATACAACTCATGCTCCAGGTGATCGGTCAGATGTGGCAATCTGGACATTAGGTCAAATCCGATCAAAAAAGGCATTACCAATTCTTAAAAAACTTTACAAAAACGATCCTGAAGGAAAAACCTGTAAATATCGCCACAATACAGTCCTATGTCAATATGAAATTCATAAAGCTATAGTTTCCATAGAACATAAATGGTTGGGTGCCATAGAGAAGAACTGGTTTGGTTCGTGGTCAAGACTCAATGCCAACGCTCCCGGCACTTTCCTATACCACTTCCGGTTTTGCAGGAAAAAAAATATACTAAACCGGCCGATGAGTGCTATCTGCAAGTCCCTCCCCCGCTGCCAGAGCTATCAACGCCGCCCTTACTCGCCGGTATAGCAAATAAGGCTTAAGAATAACCTGAAAAATTCTAACTTCGCATAAACCCTGATATAGCTTGAAAGGATTCTGCACCGCACTCCTTACTC
>JBAVOD010000073.1:0-2465 GCA_049691735.1 Bacteroidales bacterium | reverse complement strand
TTGCACCACCCCGCACCCCGCACCCCGCAACCAAATGCAGGAGGGGATTCTACAGTTGCGGACTCATTTTACGATTTCGAGAAGTTCGACCTCGAATATAAGGGTTGAGAAAGGCTTGATAGTATTGCCTGCACCCCTTGCTCCGTATGCAAGATTTTCGGGAATGTAAAGTATGAATTTTGATCCTACCGGCATCAGCTGCAACGCCTCGGTCCAGCCCGCAATGACACCTGAAACAGGGAACTGTGCAGGAGCGTTCCTTTTTACCGAAGAATCAAATTCGGTACTGTCTATCAACTTACCGGTGTAATGAACTTTCACGGTACTTTCAAGGGTCGGTTTGGGGCCGGTACCCATTTTAACAACTTCATACTGCAGGCCGCTGGGTGTTACAATGACACCGGGCCTGGCTTTATTCTTTGCAAGAAATGTTTCGTTCATAGCTATATGATCTTTATAATTTACCTTGTCGAGTTCGGCCTGTTCAGCCTGATGCCGGCTCATCACCGAAACGATGAGATTCCTGGCCACATCGTTTGAGATCAGCGGAGTCCCGTTCTTGGAATCGATCATGGCCTTTGCGAATATCACAGGATCGGGGTTGAGGTTTTGAGTCATCCATGACGCGTAGCTCAGAACAGCCATCGCATAGGCAACCGAATTGTCCCTTGAGTTGAGTCTCGCATCTGCAATTTTAAGCTTAAGGTCTGCATTATCCTGACCCATAAGGAGGTTTGATATAATCAGGCCGAATAAGATGAGGCGGATAAGTTTCATTTTTGCATATTTAAATCCGGGTTAAAAATACCTGTTTCTTCCGTTCTTCCAAAATTAAACCAATGAGGTATGAATGTTTCAGAAAGCTTAAAGGTACTGATTGGGAAGTAAAGGGGGATAATGCGGGGTGTAATCCAGCAGTTCTCAATGCATGAAAGCTCAGATTTTCATGTGTTTAATTCCGGGGTAATTGCAATTTTGATTTTTTCAGAATAAAGTTTGGCTTACTCGAAATTGAAATTTATATTTGCACTCCCCGAATAAGGTGCCATAGCTCAGTCGGTAGAGCAACGGACTGAAAATCCGTGTGTCCCCGGTTCGATTCCTGGTGGCACCACTTAAAAAAGAGCAAGAGTGAGAGCGAGAGCGATCACTGTTGCTCTTTTTCCCGCTCTCACTCTCACACTCACTCTAAGATTGTATGCCGCAAGATAAATGATTTTGGGGTCCCGACGTAGCTTTAGCGAAGTTGGGTTGTGTGATTGTGCAATTATGCAACTTTGCCCGACATAGCTCTAGCGAAGTTGGGTTACGCAATTGTGCAATTATGCAATTTCCCCATCATAATGGTGCGGTCATAGCGAAGAGGAACGATTATGGGGCT
Source organism: Bacteroidales bacterium (assembly GCA_049691735.1). Lineage (GTDB taxonomy): Bacteria > Bacteroidota > Bacteroidia > Bacteroidales > VadinHA17 > LD21. Next base: position 1,084 of record JBAVOD010000073.1, on the reverse strand, counting down.
GGTGGCACCACGGAAATGGATTGACTGTAAAACTGATAGTGCTGATAATCAATGCTGTCAGTTTTTTCGTTTTAAGAAACTTGCAAGTTACAGGAACCATGCCGCCCATCGGAATTTCAAGCCAGTAGGCATAACATTGAGGTGATTTCAGACTCAACTGTAAATAGATACTTCTTTAAATTCTATCCTAGTTCAATAGAAATATTTGTTCTTTATATACATCTGATGCTATTTCTCCATTTGCATTAATGGTTATATGACTAATGTAATGGTAAGTGTAATAAACCGTACCATATTCATCTTCAATGCGAATTGTACCTACACCTGTTTCCACCGATCCCGGCATCCAGGTCATATCATTATAGTTTTCAATGGCAGAGGTATAATATATTGTACCAGAAATGTCGCCGGTATAAGTACCCTTTGCTCTCCACTGTGTCTTGAAATTCCAGACTGTCCAATAACCGCCATAAGAACCGGTAACTGTTTCAGTTAAACCGGGGAGTTGAACATTAACAAGATCATAACCATAATATGTTGTTGTTTTAACATTCCTCTGGGAATAGGAAGTAAGTGTAAAAAATGTCATTACGACAAAGAACGTCAAGAAAAATTTTAGCGTTTTCATAATCGTTAATTTTTAAGTTAACCAATGTGGATTTAAACTGATTTAATCCACATAAATTTCAGAAGAAAAAAGAGGCAGAGCATAGCAATTATGTTTCAAAGAGTTTAAATTTTCAGACAGTTATTGAAATTATGTTTCAAAAACTTAAATAATTAATATTAGATCAAGAATATGGCATATAGAAATTGACAGGTTGAAAATCAATTTTCGGATAGTGTATCAGCCAAATACTTATAAAAAGTTCACCCACCTAAAGGTGGTTGTATGCTGAGGGTATATTGTCTAAGTGATACCTTTCCATCACTTAAGCACGTTTATCGACCTACTAAGAGTAGCTGGTGGATCTATTTCAGCACTTCGAACCGGGAAGTCTGTCTGAATGCTTCTCCTTTTGAATTTATGACGTTAAGTACAACCAGGTAACTTCCGGGGGTACCCGATATTGTAAATGTTTCC
>JBAVOD010000072.1:0-3598 GCA_049691735.1 Bacteroidales bacterium | reverse complement strand
CTGTGTAGGAACTTACGGGAACGGGCCCTGCTGAAAAGGCAGCCCTCTTCGTGCCCTTTTTGCAGGAGGGCATGGATATGACCAGGATGCCAATAATTACGGGAATAACTATTTTCTTGCTCATCTTTCTGCCTGATTATTAGTTTAGTAATCTATTGATATCTGACCCAGTGCCTGCTCGACGTCGAGCTTGCTGAACATAAGCATATAAAGAGCATTGAGATTATTTATGCGCGCCGACAGAAGGTCAGTTTCTGCAACAATAACATCGAGATACGATATAACTCCCTGGTTATATTGCAGTTTAATCGTATTAAAAACATCCTGCGCAGTTCGGATATTAGTCTCTGTAATCCTGTAAGCTGTCAGATTGCTTTGATAGACTGACATAGCCTGGACATACTGGGAGCTGATCTCATTTTTAAGATTTATCGTATCAAGTGCCATCCGTTCAAATTGAAATTTTGCCATTTTTATTTCATGGAGGCGTTTGGTACCCTGGAAAATCGGAATAGCGAGGGTGGCCCCGATCGTTGAGTTAGGAAATGATTTGCTATATAATTTGCTGAAAGTGTCGTTCTGAAAATTAATGTTATAGTCGGCAAATACCGACAGCGAAGGCAGAAATCCCAGCCGGTTATAAAGGACATTGGATTTCTGCAGGTCGAGGTTTGTCTTTAGAAGCTGATATTCTATACGGTTATAGTAGTTTACCTTTTGGATGGTATCCAGCATGACTTCCATTTTCAAAGCTTCATGGTCCCTTTTCAATAACAACGGTTTGGAATCGGGATAACCTATCAGCTGCTTAAGGACGCTTAATTTACTCCTGATTGCTTCTTCAGCGCCTTTTTTGCTGGCCAGGGCGTTATTCAGGGAAATAGTCGCCCTCTGGTAATCGATATTGTCGCTTGCCCCGGTCTTAAAAAGAACATAGGCATCATGCTGGGTTTTGGCTAACCTGTCCATGTCTTCAATTATAATATTCAGCTGTTCTACTGACAGCAGAACGTCATAGTAAGCTTTGCTGATCTGGACCACAAGGTTGATAAGTGCGCTTTTTGTTGTTTCCGATGCCTGTGTATGCACAAGTCCTGCTGTCCTTCCGGCAATATATACTTCCCTGTCGAACAATGTCTGGGTGCCCGTGAATGATATTCCGGATCCATACTTAACTCCTGTTGTTACAGGTATTTTAGGAGCAGTAAGATCAGAGAAATTGGGAAGATAGATTACCGGCAATTTCAGGTTATCCTGCAGGTTGGCCGACGCGCTTATCTGAGGCAGCCAGGCAGAAAGAGCAATTCGGATAGTCTGGGTAGCAATGGCTTCATCCAGTTTCACCTGCCTGACAAGAGGCTGGTTTTTAAAGGCATATCGAAGACATTCATCTACAGTAATACTGTCGCCTGTAAAATTCTGCGGATCCTGGGCTTTTAAGTCTGACCAGATTCCGGGAATGGCACTCTGCATTAATAAATATGTTATAAAACATATTATTTTATGCCCGGGCAATCTCTCTTCCATTCTGCTTGCACTTGTTTAATTTTCAACTTTTATCATCCGGCTGGCTGGAAGTGACACTTCCAAAGCACATTAACAGGAGAATAAATAAATTGTTTAAGAGGTCGAATAAATTCAATTAAGCTTCAGGGAATCAGCCCATTTACAGATCATGTCAACCTGCTCTTTTGTCGGAACGAGGTCAGGCTTTTGTTCCCGGACTTTCTTCGGCGGCATTTTCCCGTCAGAAAGGATCGAGCAGATCATAAACGACTTTTTGGCTTTCTCGTCTGCAGAATAATCTTCCCACCTGGAAAAATTAACCTTCCATCGCGCAAAGAGCCTGCCGTCCTTTCCGTGGCACTCCATGCATGATTTTTTGAAAATGCTTTTGATTTCCGTCGGCATCGGTGTCGGGACCTTAGTTTGCTGAGCTCCTGCAACTACAGGGGCAACCATCAAAACAGCGCATACTATAAAGTGCCTCAGAATTTTAGAACCCGGATTTTTTTTCATAGTTTAAAGTTTGGTATACATTAATTTATATGATAGACATGATGTCAGCTAAATAACCACCAAGCCCTCAGATTTGTTGAACTTTTTCAGGAAAAAGATGTTACACCTGATCGTTTCAGAAGTAGTCGAAAATCCTTTCGACAACCTCAAGTCCCACACACACCCCTGTACCTTTATAAATCAGCGCATTGTCCTTATCGCTAAGCATAACGTGAACTTCTGAGTTGAAACTTTCCTGTATTCTGCGGGTCATTAAACCTGAAACGGGAGCTGCCAGACCAACAAATGTGTTTGCAATAACTTCTACCTCAAGGATGTTACCCGCATTGCTGAGGGTTATTCCGATCCTCCCGGCATCGTGGCTTATTTTCACTATCCGGGATCTGTTGTATGTACAGAAGTTGTAGAATTTTTTACCAAGGCAGAGATATGATATGAATCCTATAAAGAATCTTCCGAGCCACGGTATTTTTGCTATTGAAACAGAAAAGCTGGTACCGGGTTCATCGAAGTTATTGCTCTGGATCCATATCCATGATTCGGGGAATGAAGTTCCCCAGTCTTTTTCAATATAACCCTTGCCACCTTCCAGGCTTACTGATTTTCCGTCAAAGGTTACATCTCCGCTCAGATCGTGGATCACCGAAACAATGCCATGGTTGCATTCCATAAAAGGTACGAAGGAATACCATCCCATGATACCCGGTGACAACAGGCTCCGGGGATATTTAATCATATTGCTGAATTCGATCAGGCCTGAAAGAGTAAGATCTTTATCCCTGATGTTTAGAAGGATCCCCTTATCGGTAAAGACCGAATCGCCAACCTTAATGTACAAACTGTTTCGATGCCACGAAAAATCGGTTATGGGATATCTCAGATAGTAAGTTTTCCCGGTGAGTCCGTCCATCACCTGGATAAATGCATGCGAATCATTTTCGGCCAGCGAGATGCCGGGAATGAATGAAAAAAATTTATGCGCTCGGGTAACATGCTTGAAGTACCAGCCTTCGAAGTAATGTTTTTTTTTCAGATTGCCCTGAAATACCTCAGGATTCATTAGACGGCGGAACATATGTATCTTAATTGCTTTCCTTATTAAACAATCAGGTAAGCAATAATGGACAATCTTCACTCCTGAAAAAGAACTGACCGACTGAAATGCTATCCGATCGCGCGTTTGACCGGATAATTACCCATTTTCTCAGACTTAGTCAAATTTGTACAAATTGATTTCCATGTATTTTCAAATTACCTTCATAATCATTATTTTCGTCGGTAATCAAACCCAACTCCTGAAATGGAATTCTCTGATCTGATCCGGACCCGTGAAAGCATACGGAACTACGACCCTGAGAGGCCGGTACCTGAAGAAGTTTTAAAAAGGATCCTTGATGCAGGCCGGCTTGCACCGTCGGCGTGTAATAATCAGCCGTGCAGATTCATCCTTGTGTCCTCGCCCTCAATGCTCGAAAAGATAAGGTTGTGCTATCATCGCGACTGGTTCAGGGATGCCCCGCATGTCCTGATTGTCCTCGGCCGGAAGAATGAAGCATGGAACCGCGGCTTCGACGGCTAC
>JBAVOD010000071.1:0-5936 GCA_049691735.1 Bacteroidales bacterium | reverse complement strand
CTCCTTCACCTTGCAGAAAGCTGTTGCTTAAAACCGGATCCAATGCCAGAATTTGGATTGCAGACTCTGTGAAGATTTTGAATGAGGGATCTCCTTCACCTTGCAGAAAGCTGTTGCTTAAAACCGGATCCAATGCCAGAATTTGGATTGCAGACCCTCGGGGATTTTGGATGAGGGATCTCCTTCCCCAGTCAGACCTATACCATTAATAATCTCTGAAAGAGCGATATGTGAATAACCCCCGGTGACAACCTACTCTTTGTACACATCTTTTTTAATCGATAAAGGAATCCTACGGCGGAATTAATTGACAATTCATAGGATGATATATTGGAAGAAGGGGGGAAGAAGCCCGCAAAGCTTTATAAGACTTGCAAAAGAACTGAATTACCAGGTTGTTATTAATGAGCCGGTTGGTTAAACTTATCATTGGTAGAATTTGATGCCACCGGTGTACGACTGCCCCATTGAATTGCTGTCACCTGATGCTCAATTTTGTCTCTGTCTTTTTGTCTAAAAACAGGCCAAAGGATTTAATTTGCTTTTCAAGTTGATCCTTTATCGATCTGGTAACAGGCTCAAAAAGTTCGGCCTCAATGATTACTTTATCCTTCTTAACAGATCGTTTCCATAGCCCCCTGACCTGCCCATTGATCACAATTATGGGCCGGAAGATACCATTGTCCGAAACAGTCTTCCTGTGATATATAGATGGAATTGAAGCCAGCCTGTCTTTGTAACTTAGCAGGAATTCATCAAATGCAGGCAATAGATGCAAGGAATTATCCTTATTTTCGGGATAAGGGTGACGATTTGAAAACCAGTATATCTCTGAACCCGTCTTTTCGGAGACCAAACCAGGTTTGACAATTTCCAAAGCATTTTTAGCATCAGTTGCCGACAAACCTGACCACCATATAAAATCTTGTAAAGTAGCAGGTCCGCGGCTCGAAAAATATAATCCGATTTTTTTTAATGCTTCCTCTTTTGTTAAACCTTTGGTCCCTGGTACCCTTTCGTCCAATAAAGCATAGGTCTGTTTATCTCCTTTTATAATGCCGCTGCAGATTATCCCGTCTAATTCAGCTCTGACTAAAAGATGGTACCCCCGTTGATCCTCAACATGAACTTTAGTTTTTGCCAGGATTGCCACTACCTCCTCCCTGGTCAGGTGATTGCCGCCCTTTAATGAATCCCGGATTATCTTATTGCATTTTTTAAAAAGAGATTCCGTAAGCTCCAGTTCTTTATATCTTGATTTTAGCCTGGCTTTGATCCTGGGTGCAGTCAGAATAAGCAACCAACGGATATTCTCTGCCGAAACCAGATGCAAAGTAGGTCTTAACAGATGTGTTCTTAAGATTTCCCCCCTGTCTATTGCCGTTTCAATCATTTTGTCTGTCGGGTTGCGCAGCCTGATCCCAAGAGCCCATTTTGACATGGAGAAATCCTGCGCCTGGACAGCAACCATCCAATTTGCAATATCCCTGACCTTTTTAAATTCTGGTGCGGCAATCTGCTGATTTATCAACCTGATATTTGAAATGTCACTCGGTTTCATAGGAGCCCGGCCACAGGTTAAGCTCTTTTTCGTCCGCTCAGTTTATAGTCATGAATTAATAGTTCCGCGGAAAGGTTTAATCGTGTGGTGAGATTCCGGATCATCACTACTGTCAGTTTCCGTTTACGATTAAGTATCTCTGATACTCTGTTCTTCCCTCCAAAGGCTTCGGCAAGATCAATCTGTTTCAACTGCATTTCTTCCATTCTTATTTTAATAGCTTCAATTGGGTCAGGAGCTTCAATAGGATAGTTCTTTTTTTCGTAATCATCGATTATCAATCCAAGTATATCAGCTTCGTCACTCTCAGCAGACCCTGCCCTGGCATCAAAGATTTCTTCAAGCCTTTTTAGTGCTGTCATGTAATCTTCTTCCGTCTTGATCAGTTTTATATTCATATTAATAATTATTAAATCGAGTTTGCGTCAATTTTATCATATTCAGCATGAGTTCCAATGAACCTTATAAAAATCCATTGTTTCTCAAAGTTGAATTTCGCAACCAGCCTGTAAGAATTGCCTTTGATGTTAAAAACAATCCTGCTATCCTTTAGAACGCTCGCATTAGCATAAGTTTTCCTGACATCATTGGGAGTTTTCCAATCGGAACTCATTGCTGTATCGTACCATGTCTTTAAGTACTGTTCGGTGTCTGAATGATCTTCCTAAAACTGTCTGAGAGTACTTTTTGCAAATATTCTCTCCATCAAATATTATATCTGAGCCAAAGATAACAAATAATTCCCAAATCGGGAACTGCTTTACCGGGATATTTTTAAGAATTACTAAAAGCCGAAATTTGCTCCTCCCCAGTTTGGAAATAAAACTCCGCGGCATCTCAGTATGCTGTAGAGCCGCGGAGTGCTATAAATATTTTAACAAAACCCTGCTGTTCTCCTCATTAAGGTTTCCTGAAATATTGATTGGGCTCACCTGGTGTGGGAAGGTTGCCGGCTACCTGCGTACCGATGTCATGCGACCTGGTCAGAGGAGTGGCGAGAGTGATACCACTGCCGGAGACTTGTGTACCTGCAGCGTGCGGATATGTAAGCGGCACTGTGACAGTAATGGAGTCGACCGGGCCGGTATTGCGGTTGCCGAAACGGCGGCGCCCGGCGGCGATGGAGGCTATAACCGCAGTTTCGCGGTTTGCATCACTGTCAATGGTGATGGTCTGACCGGGGCCAAAGCCTGCTACGCCGGAGACAGGGATAACTGTTGCGCCCACTCTGGTGGCAGTACCCACAGTAGTGGCCCCTGCCGTACCAATGGTAGCTATAACAGCGGTCTCGCTATTTGTGCCTGTACCGATAATAATCTTCTGACCATTGCTGAAGTCTGCCACACTGGCGACTTTAATATTGTTTGAGCCGGCTGCTGTTGAGGCTAACAGGGTGATCGTGTTCTGCACCAGGAAATCGCGGCAATTGAAGTCGCTGTCGGTGCCGTCGGGGTAGCGACCCGCACTCCTGTCGGGCTGGCTGGATGAGAAAGGCCCACCCCTGAAGCCTCTGCTCATAGCAGGCGAAGGGACGAAGCATCCGCTCTCCCCGGCTCCCGAAGCAGCCTGGTAACCCTCGGCTGTCCATGGGTCGACGAGCCCGCCATAGTTGAGACCGTCAACAATATTACCGGCAGCGTCACGCAACACCATATTACCGGCTCTGGAAGAGAGAGCAGGGCCGCCGAACCACTGGCTGGGCGCAGGAGTTCCCTGGTAGCCTGCGGTCGTTACTTTTTGGTCACGCACAACTGCATCGATCGCATGGTCCCTGGCCAGGGGCTGGTTCAGAGTGATACCGGTTCCGAGTGGCAGTACAGGCTCATTGCTCGAGTGAGCGAAGGCCGTTGCCGGTTCGAAGGTGATCCCCGTTCCTCTGGCACTGAAAGGTATGTTGGATGCATGGTCAAACTTCAGCGGTTCGGCCAGATCGAGTCCCGTACCCGCATCCTCAGTAGTCTTTAATGGACCATTGAAAGTGCTGCGCACGGACTGCGTGCCGACATGCGTTACGGTGACGGTCTCGATGCCGTGACCTTTGCTGTCAATGTCCAGTCTGATTTTGTCACCCGGTGAAATGTTGGCAACCGATGAAACCTTGATGTTGGTGTCGCCTGCTTTTGCATCTGCCGACAACCATGCCTGTGTACCGGGCTTGCCGACTTTGGTGACTGTGACCACCTCGTAGTTCTCAATATCTTTAGCGACGGCGGGATAGGTTGCACCGTAGCCGATAGCCATCTTCTGGCCTGCCTCGAAGCCGTCTATACTGGTGACAGGCAAGTTGGTCGAGCCTGGCGCGATCGTAATCACCGGACCATCGGGGAGGGGTTGCCACACAGTTGTAGGGCTGCCAGGTTCGGATGGACGGCCTCCGCCGAACGGAGATGGCGACTTCGGTTCTCCCGGACCCGCTGCAGTACCGATTCCTGCGATTTTGAGTATTTCCTGAGAGGCCCCATTGTCTATTTCAATTGCATCACCAACCGACATACCGGTTATACTCCTGACGTAAATGACGGACTCACCCTTTTTTGCGGGAACCGCCAGCCCCGAGTTAGACAGACCTAACAGGTAGAAACCGCTCGCAGCAAGCTTCGTCCCCGAGGGGATCTTCACGGATGAAAAGATGGGCAACTGGGTTTGATGCTGGGTTAAAGTCCAGTTTGAGATATCAATTTCACTGTCGCCGGCGTTATAGAGTTCGATAAACGAGCCGGTCGAATTGTCAGCAGAACCGTCGCTGATGCGGAACTCATTTATCTTGATAGGATTGACGTTGCGCACCTTTTCAACAGTTGTCTCAGATTGTATCTGACTATTCTTCGGGTTTGTCCAGGAGGCTTTGCCTGTCAGATCACCATTGAACGACTCTGACCCGGAGGTTACGGTGAAGGTTGCGCTCACGCTTGCGCCCGGGGCGACCTGATCAACGATCTTCTTCGAAATTTCTCCGGAGCTTAAAACCACGGATTTCCATCCTTTAGGTACGTAAATGCTCAGGGCGAGGTCCTTCACAGGCATCCCCGTAGTATTTGTGAATGTAACGGTCGTATTCTGCGAAGACCGCGGTGAGAATGTCTGTAGTCCGGGAGGCGTGTCGGTTGCATTCGCCGGCGCCAGGCTCAGACGCTGCACATCATATCCGGCAGCTAAGACATTATCCTGGATCTTCTGGTTGGTTTCCTTTGTCGGGAAAGTGCCCGGGGCTGTCATTGCCCCTTCGTAGAAGGTCCCCTGTGAACCGTTGCTGTTGTCGCCGCCATTACCTAAAAGGATAGCTCCCTGCTTGCGCATCGGATCATAGCTGTTTCTGTCATTTTTGACGCGAGGTCCATCGAACATTATTTCCAGGTCGCCCATCTGCGCATCTCCGCCCATTGATCTCCAGTGGTGCGGTTCTCCATCAGCCATTGCCGTCACGAAGCGCCAGGTGATGCTCGACAGGTCGGGGCAGTACTTATCGTTTGGAGAGGCAGTGACACAACCCACCAGGTTGTTCTCCTGGTCAGTCATGACCCATGGACCGGGAGCTTGTCCACGATACCAGGCAGTGGCGTTGCCATAGTAGGTGGTTTCCATAGTACCGTCGCCATCGTCGCGACTGTCAGTCTCAGCGTTGCCGTAGTCGTAGCAGCAGCCGGAGTTGTAGTGATGACCGTTAATGACCCAATACTGACCTTCAGCCTGGTCGTCAACAGCGGTGCCCTTTGCATCGTTCCAGCGCAGACCCATTCCTGGCTCTATGAAAACACCGTAAGCCTTATGACCCATAATTGTGATCGGTGCCATGTCCGCGATCGGGATATTGTTAAACCCTCCCATAGCCGGACCACTGAATCCGCCTCGGGGAGCCTGAATGAGGTGGTTCCCTTTTCCTGACTGGTCGTAGAGCGTTGTGATCCAGCAGTATGTATTGGCACAGAATGCGTCCTGAGCAGCCGCGTCGGCATATCCACCCGGGTCGCTTTCAACCGGCCGGACCACACCTATGTCCAGGGTCTTACCATCCGACTGGCGCATAACCTGGTAGAGCGGACCATTGTAGGAAGCGTACAAGGCACGTGTGCTGCTGTGAGCAGCCACGCACGGATTGCCTGCAGCGGCATAGATATCACACGGACCTTGCGGCCGGGACGGAGCAACATTGCGCCCTTCACCTTTCATTGCGATCACTACCATCATGGCGCCAGGCAGTATGAGCGCCAGTGAAAGAAGGACCATAAAACGACTTTTCTTATTCATGTTTATTTTCCTGTTTTTTTTTGCTGAGATTATCTAAAGTCTTATTCTTGTCAGGTATTTCAATTATAATTTCATAATCTTTTGCTGCCTCTGGCGCAGTAATTTCGGGTTATACTCCAAATATCTCACT
>JBAVOD010000070.1:0-4096 GCA_049691735.1 Bacteroidales bacterium | reverse complement strand
ATAATCCGATCTCCTTATCCTTTCAGCATCATCTATCTGGTTCCCGATCCTTTTAAGGACCTCCTCCCTTGTAAATTTATGGCTGCTGACTATCCTGTCGATCCTTTCCCCGACCGGTGTTACAATTGTAAGTACTTTGTCGACCAGGTGGTTGGCGCCGCTTTCGAACAGGATTGCAGCTTCCATGATTGCATAAGGCGCATTCAGGTTCCCGACCCACATCCTGAAACTATCGAAAACAACAGGATGAACGGCAGCATTCACCTTTTCGAGAAGCTCCCTGTTGTTAAAAACGAGTCCTGCAAGTTCACTCCTGTCAAGCTTTCCCGATGTATACAGGTCCTTCCCGGCTATGGAATTCAGTTTTTCCATCACTTCCCTGTTGCTGTCCTCGATTTTTCCAGCCTCCAGATCGGCTGAGAATACTGGGATGCCTAGAACTGAGAATATCCTGCAGACAGTGGTCTTGCCGCTCCCTATTCCTCCGGTAATGCCAAGGAGTCCTATTTTGGAGGATTTGCTCATTTATGTCTCTTTTCAATGAGAAAATCGACCTTCGCCGGTGTGATGCTTACAGATCTTACAAAGGAAGGGATATTCCGGATCTCAACCGAAATCTTTTCCGACGACATCAGATCGGTATTACCCAAATCAAGGACCACCTCGAAGGGCGCCTCTGCCAGCCTCTTGAAGTCACTTATTGCCACAAGGTACCTAACAGTGACAACGTCGGGGAAGATCTTTATGTCGATTGAATCGGGCTTGTCAATAATCTGTACCGGCACTTTTATTTCAGCTTCGGTAAACTGCTCAACAGGAATAGTGACAGTCACCTTTCTTACAGACGCAGAATACTCATTGTGAAGATCAAGGTTTATTGTCTTTTTGATCGTCTTATCAAGGTCCGAAAATTTCCTGACCTTTGTGCTCACATACCTGAGCGTGTCGATTATCCGGCTTGGTCCGGTCACTTTAACCGAATCGGGGATGGTTGTTATATCGCCGCTTACCAGATATTGCCGCTCAGTTGATATTTCAATGTCGGGTTTAACAGGGACTTGCCTGGATACAATCCTGTCGTAGGTAAAGAAAAGGGTATCGGGGCTTATAGAAACGATATCGCATTCGGACCGGAGCTGGTTCCTCAATTTTGGGATCAGGCCTGATGTCAGAATAAAATAACTTAGTGTACGGCTGCCTGGTACCCGCCTGTAGCTGATGGTTGACATATCAAGGATCACCGGGGTTCTGCTGCTGCCAAGCTTAAGCTTGAGGATTGAATATCCCGGTCCCTTGAGGGCAATATCCAGCTTTGAGGGAAGATCGCCGGCAAGAACCCTTTCCTTCGGGATATTGACATATCTTAAAGGATACCTGACGTTTGATTCAATATTTTTACCGAGGGAATTGAGGTACCAGAAGATGAAAGAAAGAAAGAGAAAAAATACAAACGTTATTATGTCCCTGTTTGTTTTTCTTACATTCCTTTCAGTAAGTTTTTTCAGCCATATAATGATCTTCTCCTTCACCCACAGCGAATGACATAAGGATCTCAGGAATTATCGACCGAAGGATCCTTTACGAGTGCACTTTTATCAACCTTGAGTTTCAGGTCACCACCCACTTCCAGCATAACATAATTATCTTTCACCTCATTCACCCGTCCATAAATGCCGCCGGTAGTTATGACCTTATCACCCCTTTTGAGCGAATTCCTGTAATTTGTCATCTCTTTCTGCTTTTTCATCTGCGGCCTGATCATGAAGAAATAAAAAACTACAAAGACCAGGAGAAGTGGCAGAAAAGTAATAAGAGCATTGCTCTGGCCTGCGCCTCCTGCAGGCTGAGCTAATAATAAGAGGAAAACTTGATTGTTCATACTTGTTTATTATTGGTTCTGTAAAAATATTAATTCAATTAATCTGAAGATATGCAGGTGCCTGTCAATTTTTCCGGGGGACCACTTCGGCAGTAATTTTCAATATCACAACAGGGATCCTTGAGTTTGATTTTACGCTTATGGTTTTTGTCTGCATTCCTTGCCTCGCAGATGTATCAAATTCGACTTCAATCATTCCGCTTTTTCCCGGAGCAACGGGGTTTCTGTCGTATTTGGTAACAGTGCATCCACAGGTAGTCGCGACTGACGATATTGCAAGAGTACCGGGTCCTTTATTGTCAAACCGGAAGATATAAGCAACTTTTTCCCCTTCAGTTACTTTACCAAAATCGTGCTCGTACTCCCTGAAACTGATATCGGCTGTATCGCCGCCAACAAGTGAAGGTACGGTTCCGGCACCTGCCTTGCTTCGTCCGGAATTACACCCGGCAATGCAGACAATAATAAAAATGACGCATATTGAAATTTCCCTTTTCATATGGAATTGAAAATAATTAATCAATGACTTCTGCTTTTTCGCCGATCAATCCCCTGCCCGATTTCTTAAAAAGTCCTTTTTGTCTGATCTCCTTTACAATATTATCAAGAATTCCGTTGACAAAAGTACTGCTTTTTGAGGTACAATAGTACTTGGCTATTTCAATATACTCATTCAGTGTAACTTTTACAGGTATCTCGGGAAATTCGAGTATTTCTGTTATTGCCAGCTGCATAACAAGTATATCCATGAGGGCAATCCTCTCAACTTCCCAGTTTGTGGTATTTCTGTCAATTAGTTCGGAGCTCTCTTTTGAATGAAGGATAGCCTTCCTGAAAAGCGTTCTGACAAACTCTTCATCCTCCTTGTTCTTGAAAAGAGGCATCATATCGACGTTTTCGCCCGAGTCAGCTTTAAATTTTTTAAGGGTTTTCTCGATCATTACCAGAACATACTCGGTATCATCATTCCAGTAAATGCTCTGTTCCTCAAAGTTTGCCTCCAGGTCTTCGGACGAAGCGAACAACTCGGTAATGAGCGATATGACAAATTTCTTATCAGCCGGATAGCTATGGTCTCCTCCCGACAGGTACTCCTCGTACTTTGGCCACGCTGTCATTTTAGAATAGAGAAGGCGCGGAACATGAGGGTAATTTGACCACGAAAGCTTACTGGATGTGAGGTATTTTTTAAATGACTTGTTATTCCTGAGCTGCGCTATCAGGCGGTTGTCGATAAATTTTCTTCTGGGATTAAGGTCTTCGGGAGTGGGCATTCTTTTCTGAAGCGCCTGATCGATCTTTTCGGCAGCAACATCGGCAACTTCAAGAACAAGCAGAAGCAGGTAGTGATAAAGATCATAAGTCTTGTTGATACTGAACATGAGCTCAGTCTCGGCTTTTTCAAGATTGTCGTCCTCCCTGCGATTGAATGCATAAAGAGCCATGAGGGCTTTAATGCGCAATAATCTTCTGCTTATCATTTCAAAAGAACATCAGATTTCCGGTGCAAAAATAAACTTTTTCGCTTACCCTCATAACACCAATTTAAAATAAACATAGATTTCCCGCACCGCCGCAGCGATATCCCCTTTAATGTCTGGCACCAACAGCATGAGCAATCAATAAAAAAGGAATACAGCTGATCAAAATGTCTTAAATATTAACTAAATCTCATAATTACACTATTTATATGATTATTTTCAAATATATTTATATGTTTGTGTAACGGCAATTTGATTGCACCCTGATTGTATCCTGTTTGTAACTTAACTATTTAAATCATTAATAATCAGAATGCAATTAATTTGACAAGTAAACACTGGATCAGACTAACCTAACCTAAACTTATTGTCATATGGAAGAAGAAGCCGGAATCAAGGAAGTCATTAATGGTACTGAAGAAAAAAACGTAAGGGAAGAGATCTATACCAAGGTGGTCAGAGCCGGCAAAAGGACGTATTTTTTTGACGTGAAGGCCACCAGAAAGGAAGATTACTATCTGACGATAACAGAAAGCAAAAAGCGCCTTGGGAAAGAGGGGAAAGTCTTTTATGAAAAGCACAAGATCTTTCTTTACAAGGAGGACTTTGACAAGTTTACCGACGGCCTGAATGATGCTGTGGGGTTCATAAGCAACGGCAAAGAAGAACTGAAAACAGAAGCTGTGATCGAGGATGAACTGAAACAGGAAGAAACAACAATCTCAGAAAAGGAATT
>JBAVOD010000069.1:0-2104 GCA_049691735.1 Bacteroidales bacterium | reverse complement strand
GAACCAGACAGTAACGTGGTCGGTCGCGAATGGGACCGGTCAGGCAACTATCAGTTCGTCAGGCCTTGTGACAGCAGTTGCCAACGGGACTGTGACAGCAAGGGCAACAGCAAATGACGGATCGGGTGTTTACGGAACGCTGACAATAACTATCTCCAGCCAGGTGATACCTGTAACTGCGATCGCAGTCACAGGAGCAGGAGGAGCAAACACGATAGCGACAGATAACGGGACACTTCAGTTAAATGCTGCAATAACACCTTCAAATGCTACGAACCAGACAGTAACGTGGTCTATTTCCAACGGTACAGGTCAGGCAACCATCAGTTCGTCAGGCCTTGTGACAGCAGTTGCCAACGGAACTGTGACAGCAAGGGCAACTGCCAATGACGGATCGGGTGTTTATGGAACACTGACGATAACTATCTCAAACCAGATAATTCCTGTAACAGGGATAACAGTTACAGGGCCGGGAGGTGCAACAACCATATACACAGATAACGGTACCCTTCAGCTAAGCGCTGTTGTTCTGCCTGTCGATGCGACAAACAAAACAGTGACCTGGTCCATATCAAGCGGATTGGATAAAGCCTCGATCAGCCATAGTGGACTTGTCACAGCACTTGATAACGGTACAGCTGTTGCAAGGGCAACAGCAAACGATGGTTCGGGAGTGTTTGGCATAATGGATATTGTAATTGACGTAAATATTGCTGATACCTTTGTGGTCGTGGTAAATCTAAATGAAATAGAAATACAAATCAGTGAGAAATACTTTGGATCCAGAGTCAGTATCTATGACCTGTCTGGAAATTTAAGGTGTTTTAAAATGGCAGATAGCAATTTGTGTACTTTTGATGTCTCAAATTTTCATCCGGGTTTGTTTTTAGTTGTTTTGTCAAATAAAAGGGTTCTTAAAGTGGCAAAGGTTATTATAGATTGAATATTGATTTTATATTCTTTATTGTGTGGTCATTAATTATTATTGCTTGGTGATCTTGACAGTCAGCTAAGCCTTTTGTCCTCACTGAGCAACTGCACATGTGATGAAACGTACCAACGATATACAGATCATTCTATTAAAGAACTTCCAGGGAATATACCCACTAATTTTAATGCATAATATAGCTTTTTGGAGCTTGTCATACATCCTATATACAGGGAAATATTATATGAAAAAGTAAGATACAATTACATCAGAGGTTCCCTCTTTCAACCCAAATCAAGGGTCATACATAAAGAAGCCTTTTTAGCTTGACTTCTTTTCTATATGTGCAAAAAGGTTATTGTATCTTATCCAAAAGGAGATAAAGGTTATTCCTTTACGAAATGATTCCTGATCTGATAAACATACAAGCCAATTGTAATAAGGAAGAAGGTGTTTGCAGTTTGAAAATAATTTACTCTATGCTCAGCAAAGATGTATTTTCCAGTCAGTGTAGCTATTACTGCAAAAATAATGAACAATACTCCTGCACCGGCAGAGATCCAGGAGATCCAGTTTACTAATCTTTTCATTCTGATCAGGTTTATGGTTAATAAACATAATTAATTGATTTCAAAGTTATATGCTTTTGATATCTAAGTATCTTATTTTCAGCAAATTTTGATTGATTTGTGATAATGATTGACGAATGGCATAATTGCTTAGGTAAGAAATATTTGCATGAAATTATCAGAGCCTTAACTAATTGCATTTAAATCCTGATCTTCAGGCGCAGGGTACATTTAATTTGTGATGACAGGCCGATCTCTAACTTTTTTTAACTTCAAATTGAAAGGTGTAAGGCAGAATTACCTTACCATATTTATATCCTGTTTAAGAATCCACCTAATGTAATCCAGGTTAGCTCTTTTTAATTGTTTTTCCCGGATCAACGCGCCTGTCTTGTCTTTTAATTTTTCCAGATAGACCATCTTCCAGGGACCTTTTCCATCAGTATATCGACTCATACCCGAATTATGCTGAATCAGTCTCAATTCAGGATTTGATGAGAACCCTTTATAAAATATTCCGGTAGTCTCAGACTGGATGATATAAACATAATAATCCATAGAGAAAAAAGGGAGTAAGTGATACTCCCTTTTGCGGTGTGGACGGGAC
>JBAVOD010000068.1:0-5233 GCA_049691735.1 Bacteroidales bacterium | reverse complement strand
CAAACAAGGAAAAGGCAGAAAAATTACTCAACTACATTGATGTACAATTTGCAGAAAACGGGGATGTTGTTTCTGCAAAGACCGTAATTGATGACAAATTCAGCTTTACAGGCTGGGGAGGAGAAGGCAGAAGATTCAGTATCAACTACAATGTAAAAATGCCTGACCGGATCAATTTCACACTTGCAAACCGATACGGCAACACCGATCTTGAAGAAATAAAAGGACTTGTCAGGCTTGACATC
The DNA here is from genome assembly GCA_049691735.1 of Bacteroidales bacterium. Taxonomy (GTDB): domain Bacteria; phylum Bacteroidota; class Bacteroidia; order Bacteroidales; family VadinHA17; genus LD21. Next base: position 4,988 of record JBAVOD010000068.1, on the reverse strand, counting down.
AAGTATGGCAATCTTACCGCCGATGCACTGCCAAGGGGCAATGAGAAGCCACTGAACTATCTGAACCTTGCATACGGAAAAGCGGACATAAGTTCAGCCGGCTGGCTTGACCTCACCTCGAGGTACTCTTCAAGCCTAACGATCGAGAAATGCCAGGCCCTGCTTGTCGACAGCAAATATTCGAAACTGCAGATAGGTGAAACCAGCTCGCTTGTAGGAGAATCAAAATACGACAACATCCGGATCGGTACAATCAACAACCTGGTCCTCGATGCAGGCTATTCGGACGTAGCTGTTGAAACGCTTTCAAAAAAGCTCAAGTTTGACGGCGGATACGGAGGACTGTCAGTTGAACAGATACCCGCAGGATTCGAATCGATAGAAACTGATACCAGGTATATAGGAGTTAAATTGGGTATCGACAGTGATGCAAGCTACAAACTCGATGCAAAACTGTCGTATGGGGACCTGAAATTTGACGAGGATAACTACAGGAACGAAAAACGGATCGTACATAATACTTCAAATGAGACCGCAGGAATTGTCGGGAAGGAAAATTCCCCGACAGCCACCGTAACAATTGTATCAAGTTACGGTACCGTACGGCTTGACTAATCATAATTCGCATCTTTTGAACGAACCATTTCCTAAAGCTCACAGGGACTGTCACGGTCCCTGTTTTTTTGTCATTATATATCCATCTCAACCACGGTCACACCTGAGCCTCCGAGCTCAACATGCTCATCACGGAATGATTTCACAACATTAACGGTAGCAAGATATTCCCTTACCAGCTGCCGAAGGATGCCGTTCCCCTTTCCGTGAAGTATCCTCAGATTACGATGCTGAACCATTACAGCGTCATCAATAAAGTCGCGTACCTGCCTCAGAGCCTCCTCTCCCCTTACCCCCCGGATGTCAATTTCAGGCCTGAAGCTTAGCTTTCGCTCCTCAATCGCGGGATCGGTTTCACGGAAAACCTGCCCTGTCCGTATTGTTTTTTTAAGCTCAGCCCGGCTTATCCTTTCAAGTTTGGTCACAGGTATTACCAATATGATGCTGCCAGCCTCGACCTGTGCCATCTGACCGTCCACCCTGACTATCTCCCCTACGGCCATTGTGTCGGTCATCCGAACAGCATCTCCGGGCTTCAGGGGTTCGTTCTTCTCCTCAATTGGCTTATTCACAGGCCGGACAACCCGGGGACCAAGCTTGTCAGCCTTATGTTTAAGCCTCGACGCTTTCTCTTCCGATTTTGTCATGGAGGCTTCAGGGTCGCCCGACACCTGAACCTTAAACTCTTCAAGCTGCTGCCTTAATCCTTTTATTTTCTCCTTTTCAGCCTGCGATTCCCTTATCTCCCTGACCGTGCGTTCAATTATCCTGTTTGATTCCTCAAGAAGAGATTCAGCTTCAGTCTTTGCTTTTGAAATGATCTCCTTTCTCACGCTTTTTGCACCGGCCAGCTCTTTTTCGTACTCCTCTATGAGTTCTTCAAGACGCTTTTCATGCTGACGTATATTTTGCCTTTTTGTTTCCCAGTAACGCCTGTCCCTGGCAATATCCTTCAGGCTTTTGTCGTAGTTTATATTCTTGATGCCGGCCTTCTCGGAGGCCGTTTTCAGTATGTTTTCAGGCAGGCCTATCTTCTTTGCAATCTCAAATGCAAACGAACTTCCCGGACGCCCGATGCTAAGCTGGAACAGTGGCTGCATAAGCTGGGTATCGAACAGCATTGCGCCGTTAATAATACCTTCATTCAGCGAAGCAAAGTGCTTTAGATTTGTATAATGCGTAGTTATTACACCAAAGGTTCCTGATTTCAGGAGCTCACCAAGGATTGCTTCTGCAATGGAACCTCCAAGCATTGGTTCGGTCCCCGTTCCGAATTCATCAATAAGAAGAAGAGTACGGTCTGTGGCAAACCGTACAAAGTATTTCATGCCAATAAGATGCGAACTGTATGTACTGAGATCGTTATCAATACTCTGTTCATCTCCGATATCGATGAATATATTCTCAAAAATCCCTGATTCCGAACCTTCGCTCACCGGAATGGTAAGCCCGCACTGAAGCATGTACTGCAGCAGCCCTACTGTCTTAAGGCAAACTGATTTGCCGCCTGCGTTTGGTCCCGAGATCAGCAGAATTCGGTCCTTTTCGTCAAGCTCAATATCAAGCGGAACAACTTTTCTGCCCGCAGTCTTCCTGAAGGTGAGATCAAGGATCGGGTGGATTGCTCTTCTCCAGGAGAGGCCGGGTTTGTCACCGATCACCGGTTTGATTGAACCCAGCTGGTTGCCCACGATTGCCTTGGCCCTTATAAAGTCGATCTCACCGAGGAATCCGTTAAGCTGAAGAAGATCGTCAATGTATGGCCTGATATCATCGGCAAAAGCAGTAAGGATCCTGACAATCTCCCTTCTTTCATCATACTCAAGTTCAATAATTTCGTTATTAAGCCCGATAATCTCTTCCGGTTCGATAAAGACAGTCTTTCCCGATGCGGACTGATCAAGGATCAATCCCTTTATTTTACGCTTATCCCAGGTATTTACAGGAATGACCCCTCTCCCGTTCCGGACTGAAGCAGATGTGTCGGCGTCAACAATCCCGTCGGTCTGAGCCTGCCGGAGTATGGAATTAAGCCGCTTTATCACAAGAGCACTTTTGACTGAGATATCATTTCTTATCTCTCTGAGCTTCGGCGAAGCATTGTCCTTAACATTGCCGTTTTTGTCAATTATCCTGTCTGATGCCTCTAGGACATAAGGGTATATTTTCACATTCTGGCTGAGCGACCTGAGAACCGGATAAATTTCAGATTCCTTCCTTTTAAAGAAACTAGTCACAGCCCTGACGGTCTCAAGTGATTTCTTAAGCTCAAATACCTCCTGAACCTCAGGGAATGACCCTGCAGGCCTTAACTTATTAAGACACCGCGATGTATCGAAATAATGGTCGGAAGGGAAATTATTTTCGAGCCTGAGCAGCTTCTGAAACTCGAAGGTGGCGGATAAATTACGATCAATGGTTTCAGGATCAGCCGAAAACAAGCGCGAACCAGCTCCTTCAATTCCCATGGGGCTGAGACAGTTCTCCGCAATAAGTTTTCGTATCCTGTCAAATCCGATCTTTTCTTCAAAATTATCAGGGTAGATCATAAACATGCCCGGAAAACAAAATTCATTTATTCAAATCCATCAGGTCCAAATTTAAATGATAACATTGAGATTATGACAGGTGCAGTCATAAATAAGGGGCAACCTGCCCCCGGGAGATGGGCTGAAATGCGGCGGGTAAAGATCAGAATTCAGAAGCGGCGAACCGGCCTAATGTTAATTAAAGTTAAATAGATCATACATTCCTTGATATTGATTTTGCTTTTTCCATACTTTTGACAAAATCATATCGTAATAAATCACTAAATGAAAATAAAAACTCTTCTTACCGGCATTTGCCTGGTAATGTTCGTTCCTGCGATCTTAATGTCGCAGACAGAAAATGTTGATCTGGGCATGATCTACAAGATCAAGCAGGAAGGCCAGCGGAATTCAGCAATTGATAAACTGGTTTTCGGGCTGACTGATTTTACAGGTCCGCGACTTACAGGTTCAACAGGAAACGCCAGGGGCAATGAGTGGGCCAAAAAGACAATGGAGGAATTTGGATTTCAGAATGTTAGAATTGAAGAAGCCAGAGATTTCAGTCGCGGCGGATGGGATAATCTCAAGACATATGCAGCAATGACATCGCCATATTACGCCAATTTCGCCTGCAATCCGGTCGCATGGACCGGCAGCACAAACGGGCTGATAAAGAGCGAAGTTGTGCTTCTTGATGCAAGATCAGAAACTGACCTTGATAAATACAAGGGCAAGCTGACCGGGAAGATCGTAATGATGCCATCGACAGCAACATACGAGGTCAGTTACGAGCCCCTGGCAAGCAGGTACACCGATGAACAGCTTAAGCAGCTCTCAATGAACGAATCAAGACCTGCAGGAAGAAGGCCGCAGATGGATATCGCTGCTTATGCAGCCCAGAGGGCCTTGCGTGAGAAGATCTCCGGGTTCGTAAAAGCTGAAGGCGTTGCAGTGATCCTCGACAACTCCGGTACATTCAACGTACCTCGTTCGACCGGGGCAAATTACACCGCAGGAAGTCCTGAACCCATTGCAGAATTAAATCTTCCTATCGAGGATTTCGGCAGAATCCAGAGGCTCCTGAGGAATGACGTTCCCGTTGAAATGGAGATTGAAATAAAGAACCGCTTTTTTGACAGTCCAAAAATATATAATGTAATAGGGGAATTACCCGGTACCGATAAGCTGCTTAAAAACGAAGTGGTGCTGCTCGGTGCACATATTGATTCATGGCATGGGGGAACCGGTGCAGCTGATAATGCTTCAGGCTGTGTGGTAATGATGGAAGCCCTGCGGATACTGAAAAGCCTTGGTGTGGCACCACGGAGAACGATCAGGGTCGCCCTCTGGGGAGGTGAAGAGCAGGGTCTAAACGGATCAAGGGGATATGTCGAGAAATACCTTGTCGATCCGAAGATCAGGGAGCACAAGCCTGATTATGACAAGTTCGCCGCATATTTCAATATGGATAACGGCAGCGGCAAATACAGGGGTATTTACCTGCAGGGGAATGATATGCTCAGACCTGTCTTTGAACAGTGGCTCAAACCGTTCGAGGATATGGGAGCGACCACTATTACCATCCGCAATACAGGAGGTACGGACCATCTGTCATTTGATGCTGTCGGTCTGCCGGGATTCCAGTTCATACAGGATGAAATTGAGTATGAACGCGGTTACCATACAGTGATGGACACATATGAACGGCTTGTGATGGACGACCTGAGACAGAATGCAATTATAACGGCATCTTTTGCATATTATGCTGCAATGAGGGATGCCAAGCTACAGGGCAAGCCTGAAATCAAATCAGTACCTGAAAGGCAGGAAAACAGGAGGCCG
>JBAVOD010000067.1:0-2246 GCA_049691735.1 Bacteroidales bacterium | reverse complement strand
AGCGATAACATGTGCGGGTTCTATAATTACGGGAGCTATGATTTCCTCACCAGGCCTTTTCAGACGCTTTATCAGCCTTAAAACAAGCCACACAATCCCTGCAGTCAGGACGGCAAGAAGAAGCCATGGTAACACTTCCCCGAGTGTCAGCGGGGCTTTATACGGACCGGCAATGTCAAAGATCTTTGAAGCTGTATCGGGCGGTGTGATCCTTGCCCTGGCCACTTCAAGGACAGAATATCCGGAATAGTAACGTTTGAGTCCGTTTATATCGTTTTTTTCAACATAAAAAGGTTTAATCTCGTAAAGCCCTGAATCAAACGAAGTAATGAGGTACTTTTCGATGATCTTAAGCCTGTTGCCGGCAACCCTTGATGTATCGATCTTCGGCCCGGAAAGTATTTCAATGTTTTTGGTAAGGGTATCCCTGAATACCGGGATATTTAGTTTCACATCCGATGGCTGCTCCACGGTCAGCGAAAAATTGATCTGGTCGCCAATAAGTATCCTGGCACTGTCGAACGCAGCCGTCACCCTGATATCCTGGCCTTTCAGCATGGCAGATCCTGAGATAAAAATAAACAATATGATACCGATCCTTTTCATATATCACCTGTTCTCAAAGAGCTGTATGAGTGGTTTTACATAATCATCTTTTGTGTTAAGCTCAGTGTAGTCAACCCCGCACCGCCTGAAAGAATTCCTGATCGTACCGATGTGAGTGTTCCACCAGTGGCTGTATGCGCTCCTTGCACGGGACGATGAAGTGTCGACCCACCTCTCATCCCCGGTTTCGGAATCGGCTACCTTAATGAAGCCCACGTCAGGAAGTGCGGTCTCAAGAGGGTCCGAAACATTCAGGGCAACCACATCGTGCTTGTTCGATACAATCCTGAGGGCTTCCTCAAAATCAGGTGCCAGGAAATCAGAAATAAGGAATGCGGTGCACCTCTTTTTTATTGCATTTGTAAGGTATCGCAGGGGCACGCTCAGGTTGGTGCTGTTGCTTGCCGGTGCGAAATCAAGAAGTTCCCTGATGATCCTCAGTATATGCTTCCGTCCTTTCTGCGGAGGAATGAATTTCTCGATAATGTCGGAAAAGAAGATAACCCCGATCTTATCGTTATTATAAAGTGCCGAAAATGAAAGTACAGCTGCAACCTCGGTCATCACGTCCCTTTTGAAGCTTGCCACCGTACCGAAATTTCCCGATCCGCTGACGTCAACAAGGAGCATCACTGTCAGCTCCCTCTCCTCTTCATATATCTTGATATATGGATGATTCAGCCTTGCGGTCACATTCCAGTCAATGTTCCTGACGTCGTCGCCGTACTGATACTCCCTTACCTCGCTGAAGGCGATCCCCCTGCCCTTAAAGGCGCTGTGGTATTCCCCGGCAAAAATATGCCTGGTCAGTCCCCTGGCTTTGATCTCAATTCTTCGTACCTTCTTTAAAAGCTCGGTTGCTTCCACATTCCAGTTTTTTATAGTCAGTTATCACACATCGTGAAAACATTCGTCATATGCCTTTACCTTTTTCAGAGCTGATTACGGCACTTCGACAACGTTAAGAATATCTGCAATTATCTTGTCCTGGCTAACATTTTCGGCTTCAGCCTCATATGTAAGTCCGATCCTGTGCCGCATTACATCGGCGCATATCGTCCGTACATCCTCAGGAATGACATATCCTCTCCTTTTTATGAACGCATAGGCTTTTGCTGCCAGCGAAAGGTTTATTGATGCCCTTGGCGATGCACCGTATGATATCATATTGGAGAAAGAAGGCAGCCCGTACTTAGCGGGGTTCCTGCTGGCGAATACTATGTCGAGGATGTAGTTTTCGATCTTTTCATCCATGTAGACTTCGCGCACAACGTTGCGCGCCCTCAGGATATCGCTGATTTTCAGGACAGCGGTGGCTTTCGGAAATTCTTTTGCCAGGTTCTCCCTTATTATCATCTTTTCCTCCTCCATCGTCGGATAGCCTATAAGGACTTTCATCATGAACCTGTCAACCTGGGCTTCCGGAAGAGGGTAAGTCCCCTCCTGCTCGATCGGGTTCTGTGTGGCGAGGACCAGGAATGGCTCATCGAGCTTATATGTCGACTCGCCTATCGTTATCTGTCTTTCCTGCATTGCCTCCAGCAGCGCGCTCTGAACCTTGGCCGGTGACCTGTTGATCTCATCAGCAAGAATGAAATTGGCAAAAACAGGGCCTTTCTTGACAAGGAACTCTTCCTTTT
>JBAVOD010000066.1:0-1524 GCA_049691735.1 Bacteroidales bacterium | reverse complement strand
ATGACTCCTGAGATGTTTTCGACTTTACCATGTCCGTAGGGATGCCGCGAATCGGGTGGTGTATCTGAAACCCTTACAGAAAAAAATGCGATCACCGCAGCAATCAGGTCCATTGTCGAGTGGATCGCTTCAGAGATAATGCTTACCGATCCGCTTATGACACCGACAGTCAGCTTCATGATGATCAGAAGCGTATTGGATAGAACTGACAGCCTTGCAATTTTCATCTTTGCATTCATCGGCAAAATCCGTTAAAAAGCGACAAAGTTAGTCAGAAAACAGGAAAGGGTCAAAGGATTAAGGGTTTATTACAGCTGCTGTACCTATTGAGATCCTCTGTCTTAAATCCTTATTAACTCATACCTGCTGTTTCCCAGCCCTATTTTAACTGCATGGTTTATTCCTGCTTCCCAGAATGTATCAGGATGAGCCAGACTGAACTTGTCTTCGTTGCGCATATCACCATTGTTATGGTCCTTGCAGATCCGGCTCCCAGGGAGAGCAGGAGCAGCCTTTACCAGGTCGGCGCTTGCTTTGTCAAGAGCCACCGGATCCAAAGACGCTGCTATCCCGATATCCGGGACCAGAGGATAGTCATTTGAGTCATAACAATCGCAATCGGGCGACACATTCATGATAAAATTGATGTGAAATGCCTGTTTGTCGCTTACAACTGCAAGTGCATATTCGGAAATCCTTTTGCTGACGATCTCTGATGAATTCTGCCATACCACCCGCGCGGCATCATATTGACATACTGCTACACATTGGCCGCACCCGATGCATCTGACATAATCTATCCGGGCTATCCTGTCTTTTCCGACCGCGATTGCCTCATGAGCGCAGTACTTTTCACATATCCTGCATCCTGTGCAATTCGCAGCCGATATCTGAGGCGACGCGCCTGAATGAAGGAACAATTTGCCTCCTACCGATGCGCATCCCATCCCAAGGTTCTTCAAGGCTCCCCCGAATCCCGTCATTTCGTGGCCTTTGAAGTGGTTCATCGAAATAATCACATCAGCATCAGCAATGGCCGATCCGATCTTTGCCGATTGCGTAAGTTCCTTGTTGATGGCAACCTCCCTGAATTCTGTTCCTTTAACGCCGTCGGCTATAATTACAGGACAACCGGTTGCCAGAGGATTATATCCGTTCTCAAAAGCTGCCTCAATGTGAGACGGAGCATTTGAGCGCCTTCCCGAGTACAGGGTATTGCAGTCGGTAAGGAACGGAACAGCACCCCTTGACCTGAGCATTTTAACAATGCATGCGGCAAAGTTAGGCCGCAGATACGCGAGGTTGCCCGGCTCGCCAAAATGGATCTTGATCGCAACAAGCTTGTGGTCAAACTCAATCTTATTAAAACCGGTTTTAATGACCAGGTTTTCAAGTTTTTTAAGAAGATTTAATGAGGATCTGGTCCTCAGGTCAGTAAAGTATACTTTCGATTCGGGCATATATCAAATTACTAATTGTTCTGAAGCATCTGAAGCATTTTCCTGTCGAGCTTGCTGCCGTGCC
>JBAVOD010000065.1:0-5752 GCA_049691735.1 Bacteroidales bacterium | reverse complement strand
TCAAATATAACGTAACCGACCAGGAAAGTGTTTTCGCTTCTTATCATCTGGGCACCCCGGGTGTATTCAATATCAGCAATTTCGCCGAGAGGCACCTGGACTCCGTTCATGGAGGGTATAAGAATGCGTTTCAGCTCCTCAGGATTATCCCTGAGTTCACGGGCATACCGGACCCTGATCGGAAAACGCTCCCGCCCCTCAACCGATGTGCTTAATGCCATACCTCCCACGGCAACCTGCAGCACATCCTGAACATCTTTTACAGTCATCCCGTACCTTGCCATTGCTTCACGGTTGAGCCTGATTTCAATATACGGAGCTCCTACTGCCCTGTCATAAAACACTGATGATGCCTTCACAGACGGTACCTCCTTCAGAACTTTCTCGAACTGAAGGCCGGCCTGTTCAATCGATTCCAGGTCGGGTCCGAAAACTTTAATTCCCATGGGAGCCCGCATTCCCGTTGAAAGCATGATCAGCCTGGTCTCTATTGGCTGAAGTTTCGGTGCCGAGGTAAGCCCTGGTAAATCAGTTACTTTTACTATTTCATTCCAGATATCGTCAGGCTTTTTGATCTGCGGCCGCCATTGGCGGAAATACTCCCCGTGGCTTTTTTCAGGGATGAGACTGTCAGCCGGAATAATACGGAATCTGTCTTTTTTCGGATCGTAAACCCTGTTGCCCTTTAATATGAACTGGTCATGCCTGTCTACTTTGAATCGCATCCTGTGACCATTCTCGTCAAGAACGAATTCGGGCCGGTAATTTATAGTATTTTCAAACATCTGGATAGGAGCCGGGTCGAGAGCTGAATTCACCCTTCCCCATTTCCCGACCGCCACTTCCACTTCGGGAATTGCTGAAAGCCTTTTATCAAGAATTTCAACATACTGAATGTTTTTTTCAATGCCTGAGCTCGGCATGCTGGTCGGCATCAGAAGGAATGAACCCTCATTGAGCGAAGGCATGAATTCCTTACCGGTTCCCGGAAAAGCTTTGATGGCAGCAGTCCATAAACCTGTTTCCCTGAATTTTTCCCATCCCAGTTTCTCCATTCCGGCGGGAACAAAGCCAAATATTCTCGATGATCCCTGCCATGCCAGCAAGCCAAGGAACAATACGAATGCCGGAATAAGCAGGAACTTCCATTTGTGCCCAAGGGCCCAGCGGATTATTCGTTCATAGCTGCGTACCATCAGAAGAAGGAGACTCAGAATAAAAGCAACACTAACTGCTACAAATATGAAATTGACAAGAGTGCTGTTGTGAGCTCCAAGCGGAAGCCATTCGACAGAGAGGTAATAGAGTGCAACAAGCAGGGTGATAGCTATATTTATATAATTTGTATGCCTGTATCTTTCAGGCAGGCGCACCTCAAGCAGATTGTTGATACCTATTGCAATCAGGGCAAGTGCCGGCCATGTATGCCAGAAAATTATAAATATTGCTCCGGCGGCAATCAGACTGCCGTTCCATATAGTCTTTACCTTCCTCCTGTCGGTCCTGATCGAAAAAATAATATGAGCCATTGTCGGCAGCACGATTATGCCCAGAAGGAGTGATGATATCAGTGCAAATGTTTTCGTGAATGCAAGCGGACGAAAGAGTTTGCCTTCGGCTGCCTGCATTGCGAACACAGGCAGGAAGCTTACAACGGTTGTTGCCAGGGCAGTAGAGACTGCCGGTGAGACTTCAAAAGTGGCATCCCGGATCAGACTGAGAAGTGGCTGTCCGCGCAGATCATGGTTTCCGGGCAGTTCGAGGTGACGCAAAATATTTTCAACATAGATGATCCCGATATCCACCATTACACCGATGGCAATTGCTATACCCGAAAGCGCAACTATGTTGGCCTCAACATTGAAGATTTTCATCACTATAAATGTCATCAGCACTGCAACAGGCAGCAATCCTGAAATGATTATTGACGCCCTCAGATTTATCAGGAGTACAATGATCACGATAATGCTTATAAGGATCTCGTGCGACAATGCCGACTCGAGTGTACCGATGGTTTCCTTTATGAGCCCGGTCCGGTCATAGAACGGTATGATAGTTACCTTTGAAACAGTACCGTCGGGCAGGGTGCGCTGGGGGAGGCCGGCTTCAAGCTCTTTTATCTTTACCTTAACATTATTGATGACCTCCATCGGGTTTGATCCGTAGCGGGCGACAACCACGCCCCCCACGGCCTCTGACCCCCCTTTGTCAAGGCCCCCACGCCTCGGGGCAGGACCAAAAGTCACAAAGGCTACGTTTTTTATCCTCACAGGAATGTTGTTCCTTACCGCAACAACAGAATTATCCAGATCGTCGAGATTTTTGACATATCCCAGCCCTCTGATTATGTATTCTACATTATTCAGTTCCATGGTCTCGGCCCCAATGTCGAGATTGCTTTTCTGAACAGCATTCATAACATCCATCACAGTCACGTTATAGGCTTTGAGCGCTTCGGGATTCAGATCAACCTGGTATTCTTTAACGAATCCTCCGACGGAAGCAACTTCCGATACCCCTTCTGCTGCAGATAACCCGTATTTAACATAGAAGTCCTGAATGGTCCGCAGTTCCTGGGGATCCCAGCCTCCGCCCGGTTGCCCTGTTTTGGGATTCCTTCCTTCCAGAGTATACCAGAAGATCTGTCCCAGGGAGGTAGCGTCAGGGCCCAATGCAGGCTGAATTCCGGCCGGAAGTGTACCGGCCGGGAGAGAATTAAGCTTCTCCAGTATTCTTGACCTGCTCCAGTAGAAATCAACGTTGTCATTGAAAATGATGTAAATGAATGACATTCCGAACATTGATGTGCTCCGGATCGTCTTTACTCCCGGAATACCAAGAAGTGCGGTAGTCAGGGGATAGGTGATCTGGTCCTGTATGTCCCTTGGCGAACGACCCATCCATTCTGTTGACACAATTTGCTGATTGTCACCAATATCGGGGATAGCGTCCACCGGAACGGGATTCCTGGGTATAATTCCGGTTTGCCAGTTGAACGGGGCTGTAACGATCCCTCCAATTATGAAAACAATCAACAGAGCGAATGTGACCAGCCTGTTCTCAAGGAAATATTTTACTAACCTATTCAGCATTACTTCTTTCTTTCATATTTGCAGCATGAAGGCAGGGCATTGTAGGCTTTGTCGTCTGCCTTGTATTTTTCGTTATCGTGACCTGCCTTTGCAATTTTTTTGCTCAGTGCATCAATACTGGTTTTTGACGGGTCATATGTTACAGCTAAAATTTTGGCCTTCTGATCCCATGCTGCACTTGTTACGCCATCGCCTTTCACTGCCTCCTCGATACGGGCCTTGCACAATTCGCAGTTACCCCACACCTTTATTGATTCCGTTTTCACGGCACTTTTGCCGCTCTGCGTTTCAGTCTTGCCCTGGTCCCGGGCATTGAGATTGACACCGATTCCCGCTAGCAGCAGGATTGCGAACATTACTTTCAATGATCTCATAATTGATTTATTTTAAGCGAATTAGAACTAATTACTGATATAATGCCTGAATAAAATGAATTGCTTCAATACTGATGACAGTAAATTGAAATACACAGGAATACCAATGTCTTTACAGATCAGGCAAACCTGTTAATGTATCGGAAGTGATTTATATCAGATGCGGAAGATGCAGAGCGATTCTGTCGAATTTCGTTCAGGATGCAGGAACCCGGGAGGGCTTGCTGTATTGAATTCTTCTTCTGATTTAAGATTGCTGTATGAAGGAATTAAAGCTGCACTGAAAAGTGAGTTCAGGGTTGTGGCTGAAGGGATCCTGAGATCGAATGTTGATGACGTGTAATTTATGCTTATTGCAAAAGATGCCGCAACTGTTTCGCAGCAATTGTCTGACAACTGATCCCCGCCCGACCTGCTGCCCGATTGTTCCATGCCGCATGAGGCCGGCTGATTGCCAAGCGAGATCCTTGTTGAAACGACTTTCCCCTCGCAATAATGAGCTGAATAATTCAGGCTTATTCCGCTGAAGAGAATAAACGCTGCCAGCACTACCGAAAGGAAAATTTTTATTCTAAGTTTCACCAGGAACTTTATCAACATGTTCGTCAAAGATACGTATTATTTGACAGGTTATATTTTCATTATGCTTTTTGAGGCGGTTGACTACATCAGTACAATCCCTCAACTGACAGGTATCTCTCGCCTGTGTCATAGCAGAATGTAAGTATGCGCGAATGTTCAGGGAACTCATCGAGCTTCCGGTAAACCGCTGCCAGCACTGCACCGGTTGAAATGCCGGCAAGGAGGCCCTCCTCCCTGGCAAGCTTCCTTGTAAAATTGTATGCATCATTTTCATTGACCCTGATGATCCCATCAAGCAGTTCTGTCCTGAGGATCGACGGGATAAATCCCGCACCCAGCCCCTGCAGCTTATGAGACCCCGGTGCACCGCCGCTTATTACCGGTGAGGTTTCAGGCTCAACGGCATAGACCTTCAGATTGCTGAAATGCTGCTTAAGAATTTCAGCACACCCTGTTATATGCCCGCCGGTACCGACTCCTGCAACGATATAGTCAAGCCCGTCGGGAAAGTCACTTAGTATTTCTGCAGCTGTTGTTTTCCTGTGAATTTCGGTATTCGCAGGATTGTCAAACTGCATCGGTATCCATGACCCCGGAGTTTCCTTCTGAAGCTCAATTGCCCTCTCAATCGAGCCCTTCATGCCTTTTTCACGTGGAGTCAGCTCAAATTCAGCTCCGTAGCCGCTCATTATTTTCCGCCGCTCCGGCGACATCGATTCAGGCATTACAAGTATCAGCCTGTAGCCTTTAACAGCCGCAACCATTGCAAGCCCTATCCCGGTATTACCCGATGTTGGTTCAATGATCACGCTTCCCTTCCTGAGGATGCCCTTATTTTCGGCATCTTCGATCATCGAAAGCGCAATCCTGTCTTTAATACTTCCACCGGGATTAGACTTTTCAAGTTTCATCCATACCGATACGCTTTCCGGAAAAATCCTATTGATCCTCAGATGAGGGGTTCTGCCGATCAGATCGAGAATTGAATTGGCAATCATCACTTTTTGTAAATAATTTTCAAATTATAAAATTAATGGGATCCTGATAGCTGCTCTGGTCCTTGACAACTATCTGGCTCTTATGGTATGCCACCGAAAAGGGCGGCACACTTTCGGTAAGCCAGACATTTCCTCCTATAATGCTGTTCCGGCCTACAACTGTGTTTCCGCCAAGGATCGTGCAGCCGGAATAGAGAATGACGTTATCCTCTATGGTAGGGTGTCTCTTTTTTGATGCTTTCGATTTTTCAACGCTCAAAGCTCCCAGCGTAACTCCCTGGTACATTTTCACATAGTTTCCAATGCTTGTTGTTTCGCCTATCACTATGCCGGTGCCGTGATCTATTGCGAACGGCACTCCAATTGATGCTCCTGGGTGAATATCTATCCCCGTAACACTGTGGGCATATTCGGTTATAAAACGCGGAAGCAGTTTTACAGACTGGCGGATAAGGATATTGGCAAATCTGTAACAAAATATGGCAAAAAAACCGGGATAGACCGTTAAAACTTCTACGAGTGTAGTTGCCGCCGGGTCAGATTCGAGTATGAACTCTGCATCCTTTAAAAGAGTAGATTTTACTCCGGGGATCCCGTTCATGAAATGTTGTGCAACTTCCTCTTTTCTGTCGGATAAGCCGTTAAGTGTTTTTAACAGCTGCTGTCTTACCTCTTCCTCACTGCCAGTGGTATCAATACTATCGCT
>JBAVOD010000064.1:0-7241 GCA_049691735.1 Bacteroidales bacterium | reverse complement strand
CATCTATAGGGGTTATAAGGATAACAATATCCCCATGGTTTATAATATCGCCGAGTAAAGAAGACGTTTTGTAAGAATGTTCAGGGATAGTGACTTTTATGAGATTTACCAGTTCCTCATAATTCCTCCTGTCAACAGCTGAAAATTCGATAAGGTCAGTACCGGTTATGTCCCTGATTTTCTGCCTGAACGATGGAGAAGGGTTCTGAAGGTCCGACTTATTGTGCACAATAATGAAAGGAATGTCGGAATCGCTGAATTTTTGTAAAAGCTCATCTTCAAATTCTCCCCAGGTGTTAGCTGTAACAACAAGCAATGCAAGGTCGATTGTCTCAAGGGTCCTTACTGTGCGGTCAACCCTTTTATTGCCAAGTTCTCCCGAATCGTCAATTCCGGCTGTGTCGATAAGTATTACGGGTCCGAAGCCTGTTATCTCAAACGATTTTTTTACAGGATCGGTTGTGGTGCCGGCCTCTTCGGCGACAATAGCAACATCCTGTCCTGCAAGACAGTTTATCAGACTGCTCTTGCCATTGTTTCTTCGGCCGTAAATGCCGATATGAGGCTTCGTATCTCTTCCTTTCGTCATCCTGTAAAAAGATGCCGCAAATTTAGCAAAATAAACTATTGGTTTACCCTTCGGGATTGTCCCGGGTTGACCCGGTCAGCTCGTCAAGCGAAAATCCGAGTTTTAAAAGGTTTCCCGGCTGAAGGATCTCCCTGAGCTGTGCCTCACTGATTATCTTTAATATATCGTTTGCTTCAAATATATTACAGTTCTTTTCCTTCATAAGCCCTGCAACCCCCGAAGCTTTATGGTAACCGGTATAAGGTATAAGTGCAGTTGAAAGTGACGGGCTGCGGAGCAGCGATTCATATGCTGCGGATTCGTTTACAGCTAGTCCGTCGATAAGGTTTTCTTTCGCTGTTTTGCACGATGAGATCAGTAGTTTAATGCTTTCAATAACGGTGCAACCTGTTACGGGGAGGTAAGCGTTCAGTTCGAGGCAGCCCTGGCCGCAAAGCGAGCTAACAAGATTATCATTTGAATACACCTTGTGCGACACCGATATTATGTATTCTGCAATCACAGGATTGATTTTCCCAGGCATGATTGAACTGCCTACCTGTTTTTCGGGAATAGCTATCGTTTTGCCCTTTGCAACATCCGATGCCAGCAGCCGGAGATCAGATGCCATTTTTTCAAGGTTTACTGCAAGTGACTTCATTGTTGCGTGTACTTCCACCCATTTATCAAGATTCGAAGTGGCATCTGAAAGGTTTTCACTCCGGGCAATGGGAAGCCTGGTCAGACTGCGGAGTTCCTCCACCACATGCATGATGAAAAATCGCGGAACTGACATGCCTGTACCGGTTGCTCCCCCGCCGAGGTTTACGGGCTTCAGCCTTTCTATGCACTTTGACACCCTCCACCAGTCGCGCGATAGAGCTTCATTATAGGTGCTGAAGAGCCTGCCGAACGACGACGGAACAGCCTCCTGCATTTGGGTATAACCCGGCCTCAGCATATTGACTGTCCGTCTTTCCAGTTCCTCCAACCCTGACCTCAGGGTGTTTATCTGCCCTTCGAGGGACTGAAAAAGGAACATGGCTGCAACCGTAAGCGCGGTGGGGATTATATCATTGGTTGACTGGTAGATATTTGCATGTTCAGTGGGATCAATATAAGTGTATGTTCCACACTTATTACCGGTTTTGATAAGAGCGACATTTGAGATTATCTCATTGATATTCATGTTTATACTTGTACCGGCGCCGCCCTGGACAGCAGGTACAATAAAATTATCGAAGTACTTTCCTTCAGCTATTCCTTTTGCAGCCTCCATCATAGGATTAAGTACCTCATCAGGAATTATTTTAACGGCCGGATGATCTTTGTATTTTTCGGTTGCTGCGTTCCTGAAATTCCTGTAAGTAATGTAGCATGCCAGCTTTGTAAGGCCTGCAGCCTTGTACCATTCTACAGGGAAGGGGGTTGTGTCGGGAAAATTATGTCTGGCCCTCAGGGCATGAATACCATAAAGCGCATCTGACGGTACCTGCATTTCACCAATCTGATCCTTTTCGATGCGAAACATATCCGTGTTTTATATTGCGGGCTTTTATGATCTTGTTTGCTGTCAGACATTGCCGTTTGAAACAGGCCGCGCATATGCAATAACATCAGCGGCAGTGATCTCGTCGCGGCAAAGGATTATCAGTCTTTCAAGTACATTCCTGAATTCACGGATATTGCCGGTCCAGACAACCTTTTTCAGTTCATCTATCGCATCAGGTCTGATTTTCTTTTTGCTCATACCGTACTCGCTGCAGATCAGTGAATTGAAATGCTCGGCAAGGATTGGTATATCTTCGATCCGTTCGTTAAGGGTGGGAACATGGATCAGAATCACGCTTAACCTGTGGTAGAGATCCTCCCTGAAGTTCTTGTTCTCGATCTCGTCTTTGATATTTTTATTGGTTGCCGTTATCACCCTCACATTCACGTGAATATCCTTATCGGACCCGACTCTCGTTATCTTATTTTCCTGTAGCGCCCTAAGAACCTTGGCCTGTGCCGGGAGGCTCATATCTCCTATCTCATCAAGGAAGAGTGTCCCTCCGCTGGCCTGCTCAAATTTGCCGATACGCTGCTTGATGGCAGATGTGAACGATCCCTTTTCATGACCGAACAGTTCGCTTTCGATAAGCTCGGAGGGTATGGCGGCGCAGTTTACCTCAACAAATGGTCCTCTTGCCCTGCTGCTCTTTTCGTGGATCTGGTGGGCGACAAGCTCCTTTCCGGTCCCGTTCGCACCTGTGATAAGCACCCTTGCTTCAGTCGGGGCAACACGGTCGATCATCTCAGTGACCTTCCTGATTGCCTCCGATTCGCCTACCATCTCATACATTTTGCTGACTTTATTCCTGAGAACCTGAGTCTGTGAAAGAAGTGTTGACTTGTCGGTTGCATTCCTGATGGTAATGAGCAGCCTGTTCAGGTCAAGGGGCTTTTCAAGAAAATCGTATGCGCCTTTCTTGATCGATTCGACGGCAGTATCGATGTTACCATGCCCTGATATCATTATTACAGGAGTGTCCGAAGTGGCTTCGGTGATCTTCTGAAGGACTTCAATGCCGTCCATCTTGGCCATTTTTATATCACAGAGAATAATGTCATAGGAGTTGGCACTGAACATTTCAAGGCCCGAAGGCCCGTCTTCCGCAAGATCGACCTCGTGTTTTTCGTATTCCAGAACCTCTTTCAGTGTGTTGCGGATTGCCCTTTCGTCGTCGATTACAAGGATTTTGGACATATTTATGTACAGTTTGTATTTACAGTAATTGCGATCGCGGAAATTCTTTTCCGCCTGTCAGAATGTGCAGCTATTCTACCCGCTGTACCTCAGCCATTTCCACATCTCCTTCCAGGAGGTCTTTTTTCCGTACATCAGAATGCCTGTACGGTACACCTTTGCTGCCATCCATACAAAAGCGAGAAAAGTCACCACCATCAGAGCCATCGAAAGCGCTATCTGCCACGAAGGTACCCCGAATGGAAGGCGTGCTACCATCACCACCGGGGATGTTAAAGGTATAAGCGAGCACCAGAATGACAATGAACTTTCGGGATTCTGCATGGTGCCCATAGCCACCATAAGTGCGAGAATGATAGGTATTGTCACCGGAAGCATGAATTGCTGAGTCTCGGTCTCATTATCCACCGCCGACCCGATGGCAGCAAAAATTGAGGCATAAAGGAGGTATCCTGTGATAAAATAGAAGATGAAGCAAACAATGATCAATCCCCATGGCTGGTTCATTGCGCTGTTGAACAGGGATGAGAATTCTGCCATCTGGGGAGTCACTTGAGATGCTTGCGCTGCTGCTGATTGCTGGCCCTGGTTCATAAGGCTTTGTGACATATTCTGTGTGGCTTCAGTCAGGTTCCCCTTGTTCAGCACTGTCGATTTGACCACGCCAACAATGGCAACGGTCAGGAATATCCAGATAAGGAATTGCGTCAGCCCTACAAGGGCAATCCCTATTATTTTTCCCATCATAAGCTGGACCGGCTTAACTGATGATATTATTACCTCAACCACCCTGCTCGTCTTTTCTTCAATCACTCCTCTCATTACCTGCGCTCCGAAGACAAACACAAGCATGTACATTAGAAAGCCGCTGATATATGCCAGAGCCATCGAAATTCCTGTGCTTGTCTGCTTCACCTGGCCCGACTCATCTATTTTCTTTGTCTGGATTGAAACTTTGGTCTGGACGTTCTTCATGATCTGGTCGAGATTCTCAATTTTATAGGCCATCAGCTTCTGCTGTTCGATCTCTTTTTCGAGGGAGTTTTCAATATACTGAAGGAGGGCCATGGGAGGCTGCTTGTTTGAGATCAGCTGGATGGCGTTGGGAGTGTTTACCAGCTCGGGCGAAATATACAGAATGCCGTAATAGCCCGCTTTCTCGTAAGTCTTTTCCAGGTCTTTTACACTTACATTTTCAAGGTAATCAAATTCCAGGTTATTGGTGTTCTTGATGACACCCCTGAAAAGATCTGAATTATCTTCGACAACTGCAATCTTCTTGAAATCCTGCTCCTGGTTCATCATTACCGCCGTGGGAACGATTATTATGGCTGCCATGAGAAGGGGAGCCAGGATAGTCATGATAATGAAGGATTTCTTTCTTACCCTTGTCAGATATTCCCTTTTTATTATTATCGAAACTTTGTTCATATCCGGATATTTACTGGTTTTAACTGAGGTTTAGTTACGTGCTTCAACAACCCTGATGAAGATCTCATTCATTGATGGAAGTGCGGGATTGAATGAAATGACCGGGCCCGCGCCGATTGCATGCCGGAGAATACTGTTGGTATCGGTTATGCCTGATGTCTTCAGCCTGATCATGGTCTTCCCCGAATCAGGCTTTCTGTCAAGTATGCTGAAATCACCATTTCCCTGCAGGGACACATCTCCTTCAAAAGTAAGGTCATATTCGTTGGCGGCCCACTTATTACGTATCTCATTTACGCTACCCTCAAGGAGGGTCCTGGCTTTGTCGATGAGGGTAATACTGTCGCACAGTTCCTCAACCGACTCCATATTATGAGTGGAAAAGATTATTGTAGCTCCCCTTTCACGCAGGAACAGTATCTCATTCTTGATGATGTTTGTATTTACCGGGTCAAAGCCGGTAAACGGTTCGTCAAAGATCAGGAGCTTGGGCTCATGAAGCACTGTTATGACGAACTGGACTTTCTGCTGCATGCCTTTTGAAAGCTCTTCGACCTTCTTCCCCCACCAGTCGGTAATTTCAAGCTTTTTAAACCAGTATTTGAGCCTTCTCATGGCTTCCGTTTTTGAAAGGCCTTTAAGCTGGGCAAAATATAATGCCTGTTCACCGACTTTCATTTTTTTGTACAAGCCCCTTTCTTCCGGAAGATAACCGATCGCCCTTACATCCCCGGCCATGAGCTTTCGGCCGTTCAGGAACAATTCGCCTGAATCGGGACCTGTTATCTGGTTTATTATTCTTATAAGCGTGGTCTTTCCCGCGCCATTCGGTCCGAGAAGGCCAAAGATGCATTGTTCCGGGACAGAAATGCTGACTTTATCGAGGGCCACCTGCTGGCCAAATTGCTTTGTTATGTCTTTTGCTTCAAAAAGTGCCATAAAGCAGTTCTATTTGTGAATAAAATTGGAAGTGTAAATATATAAAACTCTGCGAATAAACATTAATTCACAGGCTTTAGCTGTATTTCCCGGATTCAGATCAACGAATTCAGGTCTTTCGGGAGGCAGGTGAAAAGGGGAGGAGAAAAACTCCTTGTAATAACATCCTGTATATTAGATACCTGCCAAATAACTTTTTCACCTTATTTTATAGTATCTTTGTCATTGGATCCAGCTTGACGATTTTGAGCATATCTTCTGATCATTCATCCGGTTAGTTCATAATTGCGCACCATCATGTTTTACAGCTGGATAAAGTTTTATTTTATAACCAGAGTAAATTAAATATATGGGAAGATCGCAGGAAACATTTGGTAAAAAAGAAGTAAGGAACAGGAAAGAGAAAAAAAGAAAAGAGAAACTACAAAAGCGTGAGAAGAAGAAAAGTGAAGGAAGAAAGAGCAGCTTTGACGATATGATCGCTTATGTCGATGAATTCGGAACGATAACAGCTACTCCTCCCGATCCTGATAAGAAATCAGTTATAGTTGCTGAGAATATTGAACTGAAGATAACCAGGAACAAGCCTGATGCCGTTCCGGATTTCGTACGAAAGGGAGTTGTTACATTCTTTAATCCATCAAAGGGGTTTGGATTTATCCGCGACCTGGAATCAAATCAGAGAGTATTCGTCCATGCCAATAATCTTCTGGATACAATAAAAGAAGACAATATCGTTACGTTTGAAACAGGCAAGGGACCCAAGGGAATTTCTGCCCTCAAGGTCAAACTTTTTAAGGAATAATTAGGCTATAGCGGGGATCCTTTATTTTGCCCTTCTTGCCGTGATCCTGAAGAGGTAACGGTTTTTTGCCTCTTCCACATCTGCACCCTGAGCAATGTATATCCGTGTCCGGTGGTCTACAATAACTTCCTTCAGCTTTGTAAGGTCCGGTGATTTAAATGTACTCGATTTCTTTTCGATCATAATTCTTTGAATTTAAACAAAAAGTCCCGCTTCGGGCGGGACCAGAAAACTTAAACGATTATAATTGATAAATTAAGCAAGTTTAACATTTACCGCATTTAATCCTTTCTTACCCATTTCCAGATCAAAGATCACTTCATCATCTTCCCTGATAATATCCTTTAATCCTGATGAATGCACAAAATAATCCTTCTGTGTATTCTCTTCCTTAATGAAACCGAATCCTTTCGATTCATTAAAAAATTTAACTTTGCCTTTGCTCATAATGTGATTTTATTAATTTTTTGTAAGGTACGCTTTAAAAACCGAACAGCACTTCTATTTGCAATAAATCAGATTTTATTTTTTACGCTATCACTCAGCGGGTAGAAATTTCAGGGTAAACTCAGATCCCTTATCCGGAGCAGAGTTCACTGAAATCGTGCCATCATGATTTTGCATTATTTGCTTTGACAAGCTTAATCCTATTCCTGAACCGTTCTCTTTGGTGGTATAAAATGGCACAAAAATATCTTCAATAATGTCAGCGGATATCCCGGTTCCATTGTCTTCAACCTGAATTAATG
>JBAVOD010000063.1:0-12576 GCA_049691735.1 Bacteroidales bacterium | reverse complement strand
GTAGCCTCGGCAAAGGAGGGTCAAGGCGCGACAAAAATATGAAATCAACCATTAAGTGCAAAATAAATCGGCTAAATTCGATTTAGGCTTTGACAGGTTGACTGTTGCCTAATGCCAGTTGCGAGGTGTCCCTGCTCCCTGCTCCCTGCTCCCTGCTCCCTGCTCCCTGCTCCCCGCAACTTGTCTGAAATTCCATAAACAAACCCTGCTTAGCTTTGTTTTATGTGCAGATTTAATTTGCCTGCGATATGAAAAAACTTGTCCTCGTCTTTACCTTGTTGCTGTTTGTCATCCATGTCAACGCGCAAAATCCTATAACCGGTAACCCGCAAAATCCTTCAACCGGTAACCCGCAAAATCTTATAACCGGTAAAGTAACCGATAACACGAACAGCCCGTTACCGGGTGTCTATGTGACGGTAAAGAATACTCTCAGGGGTACTATGACAGATGGTCAGGGAAATTACTCACTAGAGGCATCCCCGACAGACAGCCTTGTTTTCTCGATGATAAGCATGGCCAAGCAGACCATACTTGTTGACGGCAAAACGGTAATCAATGTAACCCTACTTACAGCAACCTCTATGCTCAATGAAGTTGTGGTTGTAGGGTATGGCACCCAGAAGGCGAAGGACCTTACGGCACCGATAGCTACAGTTCAGGGGAGTCAGATCCAAAAACAAATTGCCCCAAATCCTGTCCAGGCACTTCAGGGCCATGTTGCGGGAGTCCAGATAATCAGCAGCGGCATTCCCGGAAGCCAATCGACAGTGAAGATCAGGGGAGTGGGCTCCATTGGCGACTACGCGAATCCACTCTATGTTGTAGATGGCACTTTTGTGAACAACATAGATTTTCTGAGCCCCGACGATATAAAGAGTCTCACTGTCCTGAAAGATGCATCAGCAGCGGCGATCTATGGCGTGAGGGCTGCGAACGGCGTGATCATCATAACAACAAAGGAAGGTGCCGTGGGAAAGCCGGTAATTTCCTATCAGGGCTATTTCGGTTATCAGTTGCCGGTAAATATCATGCCACTGGCAACGAAGGATCAGTATATTCAGCTCTTAAACGATGCTAACGCCAGTACTCCTGGCTATGTACCTAAACAGGCTTCAGCTTACCCGACATCGACCGACTGGTATAGGAAACTCGTCAATCCTGCAAGTACAACAAGCCATGATATTAACATTTCGGGGGGCACCGAAAAATCAACCTACGCTTTCGGGGGAAACTACTTCCTTCAGAACGGAATAGAGAAATACCCCAATAGTTACCAGCGCTTTAACCTTCGCGGGAGCATTAACCAGACTGTTAATGATTTCCTCAAGGCCGGACTTAATATCATCATGTCGAAATATACGAAGGTTATTCCCAACGACGGGGCATTTTTCCAGGCTTTCGTCAATCCTCCCGTATATCCGGTATTCAATCCGAACAATACAGCTGCCTTTCCGGTCAAATTTGATGCTCCTCAGAATTATGGTTTCGGCGACTCCTACGGAAATCCTGTTGCCGGCGCATATTACTGGGATGATCTTGAGAAAGGGATCGAGCTTGTCTTCAGTCCATATTTCGAAATTGACTTTATTCCGAATAAGCTGGTATATAAATTTTCTTACAATTCCGACATAATCTATAGTAATGCCCGCAGTTACACTCCACAATACGTTGTCGGAGGATCACAGGGCGTTACCGAATCACAGCTCTCCAAAACGTCCAGTAATTCGTCGAGCCAGATAGTCGACAACCTTCTGACATACTCAGACAAGGTCGGAAAAAATTCATTCTCTGTTATGCTCGGACAGGAGACGCGAATTACCCAAACCGCATTTCTTACCGGATCGGCCGTTGAGGTTCCCGGAATAGATGAGCAGTCAAAATATATTGTACTCGGTTCAATAAACGACAGGAATGCAACTGACGGAGCTTCAAGATTTAACGGATTATCCCTGTTTACCAGGGGAACTTATAATTACAGCGATAAATACCTGCTCACTGTTACTTTCAGAGCTGATGCAAGTTCAAAGTATCAGCAGAAATGGGGCTACTTCCCTTCAGTAGGATTGGGCTGGATCCTCAGTGATGAACCTTTCCTGAAGAATTCGAAGAAGATCAATTATCTCAAGATAAGGGCCAGCTGGGGTTTGCTTGGAAATGACAATGTTCCTGCCAATTCCGCTGTCATTCTGGGACAAACCGGAGCAGCCGCCTCGGCAGTTTTTGATTCCCGGCTTGTTCCGGGCGTGGGAGCCCAGACAGTTGTACAGAATTATCTCAAATGGGAAGTGGTCAATGAATTCGATGTGGGATCCGACTTTGGATTCTTCGATAACCATCTGACGGGAAGTTTGGATCTTTACCGCAGACTCACGAGCAAGGTTGTGTTCTTTGCACCAATAGCTACCGGCGGTGGTGTTGCCCAACTGCTTGGCAACAACGGTGATGTGGTGAATGAGGGTGTGGAACTCAGCCTGACATGGAACAAGAAAGTATCGGACCAGCTTACATTCAGCCTTGGCGGGAACATAACCACCACTTACAACAAGGTCACCAGACTTCAGGGCCGCGAATATATTCCTGACGCCATTATCCGGGGTAACTACTCGACAAGGACCCAGGTAGGCCACCCGATCGGCTCATTTTACGGTTTTGAGATAGCCGGTGTTTACCAGTCCGAATCCCAGGCTTTCCTCGATCCTGTAGTACAGGATGTTAAAGCTCCGGGTTTTTTCAGGTATAAAGACCAGAACGGCGACAAAGTCATAGACGATGCAGACAAGATATTCCTCGGCAGCCCGATCCCCTGGCTGGTTGCCGGGGTCGATTTTAACCTGAACTACAGGCGCCTGGATGCAAGCATTTCCCTTTCCGGCCAGTACGGTAACAAGCTGATCAATGCAAAGAGGATGGACAGGGATATATTTACTGATGGCAACTATGATGAGGACTTCTACAAGCACAGGTGGACACCGACAAATTTGACAAACAAATACCCATCGGCTTATGCATACAATTTTGGATTCATACAGCAGGCAAACAATTTCTTTATAGAAAGTGGATATTTTGTCAAAATACAGAACGTGCAGGTTGGTTATACTTTTCCGAAGACGGGTATAGTATCAGGCCTGCGGATATATGTGGCGGCTCAGCGTCCGTACACATTCTTCACATATAAGGGTTTCACTCCGGAAATAGGAGGTACACCTACGGCCAGCGGCGTGGACAATTCAGTTTATCCGCTGCAGTCGATCTATACTCTTGGTGTTAATGCGAGTTTCTGATGCTTAATAAATTGACTTACATGAAAAAAACTTTGATAATAAGTGCTGCCATAACAGGTATTTTGCTGGCAGGGTGCCAGAAGTTTCTTGATATCAGGCCTGAGGCGTCCATTTCTATATTAGGTTTGGATTATACGAAGCCGGAAAACATAATCCTTCCCATCAGTGCCTCCTATGCTAAACTCCGGGATTACGGAGCAAGCGTATTCCCCTATATAGGTGCATTTGAGATAGCAGCGGATAATGCTGATAAGGGAAGTACTCCTGAGGATAATCCGCCAATGGCCGAAATAAATAATTTCACATATGGGGCCTCAAATGCGCTGATAAATAATCTCTGGACAGATTATTTTGATATTGTCAGCGGCGCAAATTACGCCATCTCGGTGATGCCGCTCTTTGAAGCCGCTCTTCCATTGGCTACCGACAAACTGGCTGCCAGACAGGGGCAGGCAGAATGCCAGACAATCAGGGCTTATGCATTTTTTAACCTTACCAGGCTGTTCGGCCGGGTTCCCATTATTGACACAATCCTTACCGCTCAGCAGCTGGCAGCGTTAAAACAGGCTTCAACCCAGGAATTATATAATTTTATTGAACAGGATCTTCTTGAAGCCATACCAGTACTGCCGAAATCATATTCAAGCGACTTTGCCGGCAGGATCACAACCTATACTGCAATGGGTCTCAAAGCCAAAGTTCATCTTTACCAGCAGCAATATGATTCTGTCGCAAGCCTTACTGACAGGATCATATCTTCAGGGCAGTTTGCTCTCCTGCCTAGCTTCGCCGACTTTTTCAGCATATTCGGCAAAAACAGCGTTGAATCGCTTTTTGAGGTCCAGAGCTCAACACTGGGTAAGACGACCGGAGATCAGACATGGATTGAATATGCATATGTCCAGGGCCCGAGAAACAACAGTCCGCAGGGGCTGCAGGGCTGGGGTTTCTGTGTTCCAAGTCAGGATCTTATCAATTTCTTCAATTCCAGGGGAGAGGTCATCCGCCCGGCTACAACCCTGCTGTACAGGGGAACCGTGACGCCGGAAGGGGACAGCATAATTGAAGCCTGTACAAATCCCGTCTATAACGGCAAAGTGTATACTCCACTGAAATACAACAACTGGTATTATAATGGTTACGGATTTGATCAGAATGTCAGAGTACTCCGTTATGCCGACATTCTGCTGATGTACGCCGAGGCGAAAGTCAGGGGTGCAACATTCCCCACAGTCAGCGGACTGACTGCGGATGATGCAATTAACATAGTGAGACGCAGGGCCGGATTGGCTGACCTGACAAATGTAACACTTCAGCAGGTCCTTGACGAACGGCGGTCTGAACTTGCCCTTGAGGAAGACAGGTTCTTCGATCTGGTAAGGAGAGGTGAAGCTGCTACCATACTGGGCCCGCTCGGCTTCGTTTCGCCGAAAAACAATGTATACCCAATCCCGTCTGCACAATTGCAGCTTAATCTGAATCTGACTCAGAATCCAGGATATCAGTGAAAGTCAATGAGAACAGATTTTATAATTATTGTTTAATTAAATTAATCCAGAATGAAAAAGGTTATGAAAATTGGAGGAGCATTACTTTCTGTAATGCTGGTGGCAGGGCTGATAACTTCATCCTGTTCAAAATCGTCGTCAAGCAACACCAACAACGGCAAGATCGATCCCAGCTCAATAGCAAAAGCTGACCTTATCGATTATTTCAATTTTGAAAGTAACGGAACCGACTCAGTTACGGGCATGACACCTTCTCAGCAAAACGGTGTGACCTATGTTACCGGCAAAAGGGGAATGGCATACCAGGGCAAGCAGGGAGCTTATCTGCTGTACGATCTTCCTGCCGTAAGCAAGCTGAGTACTCTAAAGGCATTTACGGTGTCAATGTGGTTTTACGGACCTAATATTCCAAGCGATACCGTGCCGGTGCCTGCAATGTTCGGTCTGAACGGTACCAACGACCCGGCATGGGGAAACATGTTAATGACCCAGGACAGATTGCCTGCTACTTCGGATTCGCTCAACCTGAAAATAGTATTCGGAAAAGCAGGAGTTCCATTCAACCTCCAGTTTGTCGGATTCCCGAATAAGGCATTCACCCAGAACCTGTGGTTCCATCTGATCTACACGTATGATAATGTCACGTCAAAATTTAAGACATATGTGAATGGGGTTCAGCTTAATCTGCCGGCTGGCACAACCCAGAGGGTCGATGGTGCTACCCCTTCTCTTCCCCTTGGTGACCTGAACTTTGTCGGCGCAACCCAGTTCGCTCTCGGCGGGTGGATTGCCCAGATAACCCATAGCACAGCTGCTGGTACCTATATGGGGTGGTTTAAGGGAATGATGGATGAACTCCGGTTCTACGACAGGGCCCTTACACCTTCTGAAGCCACAACTTTGTTTGACGCTGAGGTAACACAGCTACAGTAAATTGATCTGTTGGTTACAGGAATACACAGATTCCGCCTGCCGGCGGATCACAGAGAAACACAGAGCCTGAATCATAACCATGATTCCCTGTGTCTTCTCTGTGTTCCCCTGCGTAGGTTTTTAATGATCTGGGATCGATCGGCTTGTGTTTGAAGCCATTATGCTGATTTTTACTAGCTTCCGGTATATGAAGAGGTTACTGGTTATAGTCATTGTTATAGTCGTCCTTGCCGGTTGCAGGAAATCGCCTGTTACCAGCCCGGGCCCCGTAACAATAGATTCCGTTTTAGTGAATAATATCTATGCGCCCAACTACGCATCGTTATCAAACATCGATTATTCAAGCGTAAAGATCGAAGTTATGCTGAACAGACCGGTCGATACTGCTATGTTTGACAAAAGCAGGATAGATCTTGCCGGAGCTTCAGCAATCCCTTATATTTATAGTTTCAGCAGTGATTCGAGGAACCTGTTCATAATACCGGCCAATTCACTTTTGCCCCTTACCCTTTACAGGTTTACTGTAAATGCGGGTACAAACCTCGGCGGTATCTTTTTCAACACATACACCTCAACTTTCCGCACGAGGATCGACACAACTCCAAAATTCCCGAAGATTTCCGATGATTCCCTTCTCACTCTTGTCCAGAGTAAGGCCTTCAGCTATTTCTGGGATTATGCCCATCCGGTTTCTGGACTGGCACGTGAACGGCTGGGTTCGGGCGAAACAGTTACCATGGGAGGAAGCGGCTTCGGACTGATGGCAATCCTTACAGGAATTAACAGGAATTTTATAACAAGGAGTGAAGGTTTTGACAGGATAAAAACAATAGTCAATTTCCTTTCAGCGCCGACAACCGACAGGTTCCACGGTGCATTCCCCCACTGGATGAACGGATCGACAGGAAAAGTGATCCCTTTCAGCCAGTATGACGACGGCGGCGACCTGGTCGAGACTTCTTTCCTTATGGAAGGACTTCTGACAGTACGGGCATACTTTAAGAATGGAAGTGCGGAAGAGCAGGTGGTATGCGATTCGATCACCTCGTTATGGAATGGTGTCGACTGGAACTGGTACAGGCAGGGTGGCCAGAATGTCCTTTACTGGCACTGGTCACCTGATTACGGTTTTAAAATCAACCTTACCATCCAGGGATGGAATGAGGCACTGATTGTCTATGTGCTTGCCGCTTCATCACCGGTCAATCCGATCCCGCCCGGCGTTTACACGCAGGGATGGGCAAGGAACGGAGCACCTCCTATGGTGAACAATAAGGTCTTTTACAATATCAAACTTCCTCTTGGTCCCGATTACGGAGGACCCCTGTTCTTTGAGCACTACTCATTCATGGGGCTCGATCCGCGGAATCTATCCGATCAGTATGCTTCCTATCACGAGCAGAATGTAGCGCACACCATGATAAACCGGGCCTACTGTATCGCGAATCCCAACGGGTTCGCAGGCTACGGCCCCGATTGCTGGGGGCTCACCGCAAGCGACATTCAGAATGGCTACACCGCAAGTTCGCCGACCAACGACGTAGGTGTTATCGCACCAACTGCTGCAATATCAAGTATGCCCTATACCCCGGATGAAAGCTTAAGTGCTCTCAGGTTCTTCTATTTTGTGCTCGGGAACGACCTGTGGGGTGAATTCGGCTTCCATGATGCTTTTGATCTTACTACCGGATGGTTTGCGACTTCCTACCTTGCGATCGATGAAGGGCCTATTGTAAATATGATCGAGAATTACCGCTCGGGATTCCTGTGGGACCTGTTCATGTCGGACCAGGATGTCAGGAATGGGTTGTCGGGACTTGGATTCACTTATTGATAAATATGTATGACAGGAGTTAAGAACATTTTGATCTTAATGGTTGTATTTTCAACTGGTTTCATCAGTGTCACAAAGGATCAGAAGCGCTCACCGTCAGCGGGTATGACGCAGGAAAAAGTCCTGACTGACGATTCTCTTCTGACTTTAGTGCAATACAGGACATTCAGGTATTTCTGGGACGGGGCCGAACCTGTTTCGGGTATGGCAAGGGAACGGTACAATGTCGACGGAATTTATCCTGACAATGACAAAAATGTTGTTACAACGGGGGGCTCGGGATTCGGAGTAATGGCGATCCTGGCAGGGATCAACCGGGGCTTCATCACCAGGCAACAGGCTCTTGAGCGATTTCAGAAGATTACCGGCTTCCTGAAAAGTGCAGACAGGTATCATGGAGCATGGTCTCACTGGATCTATGGTGAAACAGGCAAGACCAAGCCATTCGGCCGGATGGACAACGGAGCTGATATTGTTGAAACTGCATATCTTATGCAGGGTCTTCTGACAGTAAGACAATATTTCAGGAATGGCAATAAGCAAGAGGCCCTGCTTGCTGCCGACATCGACAAACTGTGGAGGGGGGTCGAGTGGAGCTGGTTCACAAAGGGAGGAGAAGATGTTATCTACTGGCACTGGTCGCCCGATTACGGATGGGCAATGAATTTCCCGGTGAAAGGGTATAATGAATGCCTTATCCTGTATGTCCTGGCGGCATCTTCACCCACATTCCCCGTGCCTCCGGAAGCATACCACAAAGGCTGGGCAAGGAACGGCGGGATAAAGACAAAAATTGAAACATACGGTTACGTTCTGACACTCAAACACAATGGCGCAGAAAAATATGGAGGGCCATTGTTCTGGGCACACTATTCCTACCTGGGGCTTGACCCAAGGCATCTCAGGGACGAGTACGCTGATTACTGGCAGGAGAACAGGGATCAGACTCTTATCGACTGGAAATGGTGTTCTCTTAACCCTCTTCATTATAAGGGTTACGGTCCCGATTGCTGGGGATTGACGGCAAGCTACTCGATGTCGGGGTATGCGGCCCATGCACCTGGCGACGAAACCGATCTTGGCGTCATTTCACCAACCGCTGCAATTTCATCTATTGTTTACACCCCTGATAAGTCAATGGCCGCAATAAAGCATTTCTATTATGTCCTTGGTGATAAGATATGGGGAATATATGGATTCTACGATGCCTTCAGCGAGCAGAATGACTGGTATCCCCAAAAATATCTTGCAATAGACCAGGGTCCTGAGATTGTAATGATCGAAAACTACAGGAGCAAGCTATTGTGGACCCTTTTCATGAGCTGCCCCGAGATCAGGTTGGGATTGAAAAAACTCGGATTTGAAACAAACTGAGCAAAGACACCGTAATTACACCTGAACCGTCATCATTTAACATAATGTCATGCAAAACTCCAGAATAATTTCAGTATCAGCACTGATTGCCATTACGATGGCAGCAGGCTGCACCAGACAACCCACCGCTGAAAAGAATTCATTCGCGTCCGGGGCTGACTCAATTATCAGACTCATGACCCTTGATGAAAAAATCGGACAGCTTTCTCTGTTTACGAGTGATTTTTCAACCACCGGTCCCACAATGAGGTCCGACTATATCGAACTCATTAAACAGGGGAAGGCAGGTGCAGTCTTTAATGCCTACACTGTCGATTTTGTAAGAAACCTTCAAAAAACAGCCGTCGAAGAGACCAGGTTACACATACCGCTGATTTTTGGGTATGATGTTATCCATGGGCACAGAACTATATTCCCGATACCGCTGGCCGAAGCATGTGCCTGGGATACTGCAATGGTGCAGAAAGCCGAACGGATTGCAGCAATTGAAGCCACTGCCGAAGGTATTAACTGGACATTCGCACCCATGGTTGATCTTGCAAGGGACCCGCGATGGGGCAGGGTGATGGAGGGAGCAGGTGAGGGTACCTTCCTTGGAAACTATATTTCAGCAGCACGTGTAAGGGGATTCCAGGGCAAATCGCTCGCCGACAGCGCAACCCTTATGGCCTGTGTAAAACATTTTGCCGCTTACGGTGCACCCCAGGGAGGCCGTGATTACAATACAGTTGATATGTCGGATCGATCACTCTCCGAATGGTACCTGCCTGTTTACAAGGCTGCAGTGGACGCGGGTGCGGGTTCGTTGATGACCGCTTTTAACGAAATTGCGGGAATACCCTGTACTTCAAACGAAAAGCTGATCAATGACACCCTGCGGAACTTGTGGAAATTCGATGGATTTGTCGTGTCCGATTACGGGGCTATAAATGAGCTTATCCCGCATGGAGTGGCCGCCGATCAGACTCAGGCTGCTGATCTTGCGATAAATTCGGGTGTCGACATGGACATGCAGGGAAGTGCATATCTTAATCAGCTTTCAGGGCTCGTGAAGGCAGGCAAGGTTACCGAAAGGACGATAAACGATGCAGTGAAAAGAATTCTCATCGCCAAATACAAGCTTGGACTTTTTGAGGACCCCTACAGGTATTGCGACAAAAAGAGGGAGACAACCGATATAATGCGGCCCGAATTTCTGTCATTCGCAAGGGAGGTCGCAGCAAAATCGTGCGTACTGCTGAAAAATAGCAATAAAACGCTTCCTGTGCCAAAAAATTTAAGGACTATTGCTGTGATTGGTCCCCTTGCAGATTCAAAGGCCGATATGCTAGGATCGTGGGCAGCTGCAGGCAACCCTGAAAAAAGTGTCACTCTTCTCGAAGGGATCAGAAACAAAGTTGAGGGTAAAACCATTATCCTTACATCAAAAGGATGCAATGTCGATGATTCGAATACTTCGGGTTTCGGCGAAGCAGTAGTAACTGCGGGAAGGGCTGATTTTGTGATACTTGCATTGGGCGAGAGCAGGGACATGAGCGGTGAGTCAGCATCCCGTACACATATTTCGCTGCCGGGTGTTCAGATGCGTCTTGCCGAGGCTGTTATAAAAACGGGGAAACCTGTTGCCGTCGTTCTGTTCAACGGAAGGCCGCTGGCTTTACCCGGACTCGATTCCATTGCTCCGGCAATACTTGAAGCCTGGTACGGAGGTACCGAAGCAGGCAACGGAGTTGCCGATATTCTTTTTGGTGATGTCAACCCATCAGGTAAAGTGACTATGTCGTTCCCCTATGACGTCGGACAGATCACCGTCTTTTATAATACTAAGAATACAGGAAGGCCTATTAACCCGGATAATCCGCATGAAAAATATAAATCGAATTACCTTGACGCTCCCAATGCACCTCTTTACCCGTTCGGATACGGTTTGAGTTACACAACATTCAGTTACTCAGATATAACATTGAATAAGAAGACATTCAGGCCAAATGATGAGATCAGGGCTTCCGTTAATATTACAAATACAGGAGACAGGGACGGGGAAGAGATAGCCCAGCTTTACATACGCGACCTTGTCGGAGATGTCACCCGGCCTGTCTTGGATCTCAGGGGATTCAGAAGGGTCGCCATAGGGAAAGGGCAGACAGTGACGGTTTCGTTCAGCATATCACCTAAGATGCTGTCATACTACCATAAGGACATGAGTTTTTCATTCGATCCGGGCGAATTTGTACTATTTATAGGAACAAGTTCAAAAGAAACTCGACAAATTGGATTTGCAATTGAATAATTTTTTATATTTTTATTCAACAATTGTATTTACAGATTGTCAGCAAAATGTTACTGGCAGAGAGATTTGACTGAAGAATTAAAAATAAAATTGAACTGATTTTTGTATATTCCAAAATTAGCTTAACTTCGCACGGATTTTTTCGGCCGGAATCGATTAAAACTATATAATCGGGAATTAAACCAAACAAAGTATTAAAAAGTAGAAAAAATGAAGAACAAAGTTTTAATGGGATTAGCAGCTATAGCAATGGTTGCAGTCCTTTCAAGTTGTGGTAAAAAACCTCAAGCTGAAATTGATGCTGCAAATGCTGCTATTGAAGCTGCTAAAACTGCTGAAGCTGCAGTTTATGTACCGACCGAATTCACGGCTGTTCAGGATTCTATGAACGCTGTTACGGCTGAAATCACTGCCCAGGAATCAAAGCTATTCAAGAAATTCGGCCCTGCCAAGACAAAGCTTGAAGCAGTTGTTACACTTGCCAATAAAGTTGCTGCTGACGCTGCCGTTAAGAAAGAAGAAGTCAAAGCAGAAGTCACAAACATGCTGACAAGTATTAAAACTACTATTGATGAGAACAAAACCCTGATGGCCAAAGCTCCGAGGGGTAAGGAAGGCGCACAGGTTCTTGAGCAGATAAAAACTGAAATGGGTACCATCGAAACTTCAGTTACCGATGCCCAGGGCCTCTTTGACAAAGGCGCATACATGGACGCCCTTAACAAGATCAAAGCCGCTTCCGACAGAGCAACTGGCATTAACACCGAACTTAAGGAAGCTATTGCAAAAGTTAAAAGATAGTTGACTTTTGTGAATATAAATTAGAGGATCCCCGGGAATTTTCCCGGGGTTTTTTATTAAGTTTGCGGCCGATGAAATTAAAACGCAAATGGAAGATCATTTTTGCAGCATTGTTCGCTGCAATCGTACTTCCGTTGCTGATCCTGCTATTTGTCAGACTTGCACCTGAACCGCCTGTTGGCCAGGTTGAATACGCAAGACTGGCCCTTGGCCTGGCTGCAAAGAACAATGCCGGTATCTACTCAAGAAGGTTGTTCAATGAAGCCAAAGCCCTGTATGATTCGGCGATGGTTTGCTGGCAGCAGGAAAACATGAAATTCATTTACCTCAGGGATTACGGTAGGGTACAGAAATTTGCCGGATTATCGGCAAAAAAGGCTGAACAGGCAATGGAAACATCGCTTGCCAGTGCTACCAATCTTAAAATAAAGCTCAAACAGAAGATTGATACACTCAATACTCTGTCGGATCAGATCGACAAGTACTTTTCATCTTATCCGCTGCCGGGCGAAGCCAGAAGCAGGATATCAAAGGGCAAAATGCTTCTTAAAG
>JBAVOD010000062.1:0-17768 GCA_049691735.1 Bacteroidales bacterium | reverse complement strand
TCACAGATCTTTACCAGGATTTCTTTTTCCCTCTTTGAAAGGTTTGCCGATTTAGTTTCATTTTCCCTGTGCTTGATCTTCTGAATGACGTGATACAGCAGTTCCTGGGAAAAATAGCTTCCTCCTTTTCTGACAGTAAGGATAGCTTCCTTTACTTCAGAGATGTCGGAATCCTTCAGTATGAATCCTTTTGCACCTGCGTCAACCATCTTATAGTAATATTCCTCCTCGCCATACATCGACAGGGCAATTATGTCAATTCCCGGATAAAGCTTCAGGGCTTTCCTGGTGGCCTCTATGCCGTCCATTTCGGGCATGTTTATATCCATCAGTGCAATATCGGCATTGGTGTTCCTGAGGATTCTCAGAAATTCTTCACCGTTTGAGGCTTCGCCCGTGACCTCGAAACCGGGAAATGCATTAAGCAGGATCCTGAGTCCGTTGCGAAAAAGCTGGTGATCATCTACTATTATTATCCTGATCTTATCCATTAATGAAGAACTGTCGTTCAGATTCATTCGATGATTTTAATAAGGGCGCTTGTGCCTTTGCCCGGTGTACTTTCAAGGATGAAGACCCCGTCGACCGACCTGACGCGTGTTTCGATATTTGACAATCCCATACCTTTTGTGTCTTCATTTCCGAGAGAGGAAGTATCGAATCCCCTTCCGTTATCATAAAACTGCAAGGTAATAAATTTTTCAAGTTTGTTCAGTTCTATGTCGATCCTTGAAGCGCCTGAATGAAGTATCGAATTGTTAATCAATTCGCAAGCAGCCCTGTATACCACCACTTCCTTTTCATTTTCAAGCCTCTGGTCCTCCATGTTCGATTTAAAGATTATCTCGATGGCCTTTGTCTGGTTTATCTTGGTAGTAAAGGCACCCAATGCGCTTGACAGACCGAAGTTTGAAAGGACATGCGGGCTCAGGTTGTTGGAGATGTCCTTAAGGGTGTTTATGGCTTCATTTACAAGGTGATTAGTGTTGGTGAGGATCTCCTTGCCTGAGGGATCCTTGATCCTTTCACCCAGTGCCGACAGTGACATTTTTACTGTCGACATCAACGGCCCGAGTCCGTCATGAAGATCCTTGGCAAACCTTTTCCTTTCATTTTCCTCGGTGTTGATAATCGCATTTATAACCTTCTTCTCCGACCGGGCCCTGTCAATTTCGGCACGCTTGAGCGAGTAGAACAGTTCGCGCATCAGGATGACGCCGGTAATTATCATGAATGAAATCAGGACACCGCTCCATTCGTCGATCATTTGCCAGGCATATGAAGGATCGCCCCGGAAGAACTCGAAAAGTTGAATTATCTTGTTTGCTGCCATAAAAACAAACGCAAGCGAAAGCAGTATCCACGAAAGCCTGTATTTGGTCAGCTTCATGAACCTGAGTGCAATCGATGCTGCTATGATCTGCAGAACAATGGAAATTACCAGTGCTACAAGCCTTATCATTAATGATCAGGTATTACAATGCAAAAATAGCAGTAATTTGGTTAATGAGTGGTTACTGACTAAAGACTGCACGACTGCACCACAAAATAAGCCGTCAGCCGTCAGCTGTCAGCTGTCAGCCGTCAGCTATCAGCTATCAGGTAATATAGCGACTCGCATCAGCTTTTCCGTCTGCACGACTCCGGACTGCACGACTAATAAATTTCTTACCTTTGCGCCGATCAGAAAAGACCTATGAAATTCATTTATGATCTTGCGATATTTGTTTTTGTGTTTGCTGTAAGGCTGATCTCGCCGTTCAGCTCCAGAGCCCGGTTATGGACCGAAGGCAGAAAGGACTGGAAGGAGAAGCTCAGGAAAAATGTGGACCCCCGGAACAGGAATATCTGGATGCATTGCGCATCACTCGGCGAATTTGAGCAGGGGAGGCCTCTGATAGAGGCGATCAGAAAGGTGATGCCGGAATTCAGGATAATTCTCTCATTCTTTTCACCCTCAGGATACGAGATAAGGAAGAATTACGGCAACGCTGATTATATCTGCTATTTACCTGCCGATACACCGCATAATGCGACCGAATTTATAAGGACTGTCAATCCCGCGATCGTACTCTTTATCAGGTATGAGTTCTGGTACAATTTTATAACCGCCCTCGGCAAAACCTCTGCAAGGCTCTATCTTGTCTCCGGTGCTTTCCGGCCGGGCCAGCATTTCTTCAGATGGTACGGGGGATTCTTCAGGAAGGAATTGTTTTGCTTCACTCATATTTTTGTGCAGGACAGGCAGTCGTCCGATCTGCTTAAAAGCATCGGCATCAATAATGTATCGGTTACCGGCGATACGCGTTTTGACAGGGTGATCCAGATCGCACAATCAACCGACACGATCAGGCAGATTGAACAATTCAGGGGCAGCGAAAAGCTCTTTATGGCAGGTAGCAGCTGGCCTGAAGATGAGGAGGTGATAGTCCGGTATATCAACTCCGCTCCGGACAGGATGAAATGGGTGTTTGCCCCGCATGAGATTGCGAAGGAAAACATCGGGAGGCTCGAAAAGATGTTCACCTGTGAGGTTGTAAGGTTTTCACGCTTCGACGGGAATTCAGCCCGGGCACGGGTACTTATAATTGATAATATAGGATTGCTTGCCTCAGCTTACAGGTATGCATACATTGCCGAGATCGGGGGAGGCTTCGGAAACGGTATTCACAATGTCCTCGAAGCTGCCTGCTGGGGTGTGCCAACACTATTCGGGCCTGACTACAAACCATATGTTGAAGCTGTTGATTTAATAAAGCTGAACGCAGCAAAATGCTTCAAGACTTTTGCGGAATTCTCGCTGATAATTGACAAATGGTTGTCGGATGAAGCATTTTACTTAAAATCTGCAAATGCAGCTTCCTTATATGTTAAGCAAAATACCGGAGCAACCGCTGCAATAATGGCAAAAATCGGCGGGGAAGATATCAACATGGGAAGCTCAAAACTTGTTGACAACAAAAACCTCGCGCATTAATCCGTTTTTTTAAAGAGATGTAATTTGCACTGCTGGAATCAGAAGCGGAACCCGTATCGTATCTATCATAGATTTAAATAATTACAAAAATAAGCATCTCTTATATTAATCTCTAAACCTAAACTTATGATAAAACAGTTAAAACGGATCCTGGCATTTCTGACTATCCTGATCATGCCCATGATTACGTACGGCCAGGGTGCCACAACATCAACACTGGCAGGTCATGTAACCGATAAGAACGGCGATCCGCTTCCCGGTGCCACTATTGTTGCAACACATACACCCTCCGGAACAAGGTATGCAACAATCGCCGACAATGCCGGTAATTACGGTATTCAGAACATGCGGGTTGGCGGACCATACAAGGTTGACGTTTCCTTTATAGGCTATTCGGCCAGTTCGTACACCGAGATAACCCTGAGACTGGGTGAAACCTATGCCCAGGATTGCCAGCTGTCCGAATCGACCACCGCCCTTAACGAGGTGATTGTGTCGGCCGGTATAAAAAACTCGGTCCTGAGCTCTGAGCGTGCAGGTACCCAGACATTTGTCGGAAGGCGCGAAATCGCCGATCTGCCTTCTATCAGCAGGAGCATAACCGATTTTACGAAACTTTCGCCTCAGGCCCAGGGTAATTCATTCGGAGGCCGCGACGGGCGCTTCAACACTATTACAATCGACGGAGCAGCATTTAACAACAATTTCGGCCTTAGCAGCAATCCATTGCCGGGCGGCAACGCACAGCCGATCTCCCTCGACGCAATAGAGGAGATCTCGGTCAGCGTGGCTCCCTATGATGTCAGGATGTCACAGTTCACAGGCGCAAGCATAAACGCTGTGACGAGGAGCGGCGACAACACCTTCAAGGCTTCGATATATACCTACCTTCGCCCGAATTCGTTTACCGGCAACACCGTTGATGGTACACCCGTAACCGGGGCAAACAGCAGGAGTTCCCAGAACTATGGCTTCAGGGTAGGCGGGCCGATCATAAAGGACAAGCTCTTTTTCTTTATAAGCGGTGAATATGAAAAGGAACTGGTTCCCGGTGTCGACTGGAAACCAAGCACCGACGGCGTTTCCAATTCGGATCTGAAGATCTCCCGGACCCTTGAATCGGATATGTTCACCGTAAGGGATTTCCTTATGTCGAACTACAATTACGATCCAGGCAAATACAAGGACTTCGATCCTTTTATGAACAGAAACACAAAGATCCTTGCCCGTATTGACTGGAACATTGCTGCCAACCACAAATTCACTCTGAGATACAATGACGTGGTCGGAACCTCTGACCAGCAGACAAACGGAAGCAGCGGGCCACCGAACAATGCCCGTAACTCGAACAGGATCAGCAGCCAGTCTATGGCATTTTCAAATGCATTATACGGCTTCAAAAACACAGTCCGTTCACTTACCGGAGAACTTAACAGCAGTTTCGGCCAGAGGTTCTCGAACAAGCTGCTTGCAAGCTACACCTCCATCGAGGATACCCGTACAAGCAACTCTTCATTGTTCCCGTTCGTTGATATCTGGCAGGACGGCGATCAGTATATGTCGTTCGGTTACGAGCTCTTCACCTACAATAATGATGTTAAAAACAATACACTCAGCTTTACTGACAACCTGACTGTTAACCTTAATAAACATACACTTACGGCAGGAGTATCGTTCGACCATCTTTATTTTTACAATTCCTATATCCGGGAGGGGACGTCATATTACAGGTATAATTCAGTCGATGATTTCCTGACAGGTGCAGATCCGATTGGATTCGGTGTTACTTACGGTTATAACGGCAATGATGCTCCGGGTGCCATTCTTAACTTTGGGTTCGCAGCTGCCTATGCACAGGATGAGTGGCAGGTCGTACCCAAACTGAAACTTAATTACGGTGTACGTTTCGAACTGCCGATCTATCTCGATAAGATGGAGAATAATCCGTCAATTGCAGCTCTGAGTTTTGCCGATGGCCAGAAAATGGACGTTGGCTCATGGCCGAAAAGTCAGCTTCTGATCTCACCCCGCTTCGGATTCAATTACGATGTAAGAGGTGACAGATCACTACAGATCCGTGGAGGGACCGGCATATTCACAGGTCTTCTTCCGTTTGTATGGTTCACAAACCAGCCCACTAATTCGGGAATGATACAATCGCCCGAGCTTGGCTGGGGACCTGAAAATGCAAACCTTGTCGGACTGCAATTCCAGCCGGACTACAAGGAATTCATTGCAAGCAGGCCTGATCTGTTCCCCCAGAACGCGGGTACACTTCCCAGCGGAGCAGCTCTTGCTGAAGTAGGCAAAAAATTCAAATTCCCCCAGATATGGCGTTCAAACCTTGGCGTTGACGTCGAACTTCCATGGAACACGATCTTCACGGGCGAAGTAATGTTCTCGAAGGATATCAATGCCGTCAGGCAGGTTAACATAAATGAAGCTGCCCCGGCCGGTACAATGGCAGGTAGCGACAACAGACCCTACTGGACAAATTCAAAAGTTGACGCAACTATCGGCAGCGCAATGGTCCTTTCAAACAGCCATGAAGGATACCAGTTTTCAGCAACAGCCCAGCTGACAAAGAATTTCTTTAACGGAATTTCAGGTATGTTCGCCTATACCTATACTCTGGCTAGGGATATTACCGCAAATCCGGGATCTTCAGCATATTCTGCTTTCACATCCAACGTTGCAGTCGGAAGCCTGAATAATCCGGGCCTTAGCTATTCGAGCTTTGCAGTACCTCACAGACTGATCGGCGACTTCTCGTACAGGATCGAATACGCGAACTTTTTCGCGACGACCTTTTCACTCGTTTACCAGGGATACCAGACAGGACGCTGGTCATACACGTATTCGAATGACCTGAACGGCGACGGCAACACATCCAGCGATCTTTTGTATGTTCCCAAAAATGCGACCGACATCAGCTTCACCGATTATAAGGGAATGACCGCTGCCGAGCAGCAAACTGCATTCTGGGCTTACGTTGAGTCGAATAAATACCTGAGCAAACGGGAAGGCCAGTATGCCGAGCGCTTTGGGGAAGTAAAACCCTGGTTACACAGGTTTGATGCAAAGCTCCTGCAGGATATTTTCACGAATTTCGGAGGCAACAGGAGATATACCCTTCAGTTCAGCGTTGACTTCCTGAATATCGGGAACCTGATCAACGATTCATGGGGGACCTATATATATAATCCTCTTTCCAGCTACGACAATGTCCGTCCGCTGAGAGTTAATAACAAGGGAACCGCTGAAGCAGCACCGGTATTTACCCTTAATGCAAACTCACTTGAGGATTTTAAAGACAAAACAACCCTGACAAAAGATCCAAGTACTTCAAGTACATGGGGTTGCCTGTTAGGCCTCAGACTTATTTTCTGACATTATCAACTTCCGGTCTAAGGAAAAGCTGCCGTCACCCGGCAGCTTTTCTTATAATACCCAGCAAAGCATCTGCAGTTAACAGGGAAATTGTTCAAAATTCCTTATTGAAAAAAGCAGGTATTTGGAGAAATTTTATTGAACTTTATTAATCCTCAGATTATTAATGATTTACCAGGTTAAGCAGGGATCAGACATTGTTAATATCTCATAATACATTTATACACAATATGTTATGCATAAGTTAATAACTCACTCTTCAAATGTTAATAAACTTGAAATGATTGTCTTGCATCAGGGTACACACTTGCCTAATTTAGCAATTACCCGCTTCAAAATTCAGTGGTCGTTTAAGCATAACAGAATCAGAGGTTAACAGAATTATTTGTTGTATGGAAGAACTATTTGTTCGCGAACCGGTTATTTCAACTGAAAAGATAATTGAAACATCCGGACCAAAGAAAACGGATGTTACGAAGGAGATTAACAGGGGGGTGAAAAAGAAAACAGACAAAATCATCTATACTCACGATGAGGCCGTCGAAGCAAGTATAAAATACTTCAAAGGTGACGAACTGGCGGCAAGGGTCTGGGCAAATAAATATGCGCTCAAGGACTCATTCGGGAACCTCTATGAAAAGACTCCGGACGACATGCATCACAGGCTCGCGAGAGAAATACACAGGATAGAAAAACAATATATAAACCCGCTGCCCGAGGAACTCATCTACAGGGTTCTCAAGGATTTTAAATATATAGTTCCGCAGGGTGGTCCAATGACCGGAATCGGCAATGATTTCCAGATAGCATCTCTTTCGAACTGCTTCGTTATTGGCAATGACGGGTCGTCCGATTCGTACGGGGGGATCATGAAGATTGACCAGGAGCAGGTCCAGCTGATGAAAAGACGCGGAGGGGTCGGTCACGATCTTTCCCACATCAGGCCAAAGGGAACTCCTGTTCTGAACAGCGCCCTTACTTCTACCGGCGTTGTCCCATTTATGGAGAGATATTCAAATTCAACACGTGAAGTTGCGCAGGACGGACGGAGGGGCGCATTGATGCTTTCAATATCAATAAAGCATCCCGACAGCGAAAGGTTCATTGATGCCAAGATGGAAAGTGGTAAAGTCACAGGCGCCAATGTGTCGGTGAAGCTTACCGACGAGTTTATGAAGGCAGTCGAATCAAGGTCAGTATTCAGGCAGCAATATCCCATTGTCTCCGATAATCCGAAATTCGTGAGGGATGTCGACGCGGTACAGCTCTGGAACAAAATAATCCATAATGCATGGAAATCAGCTGAACCCGGAGTACTTTTCTGGGATACCATAATCAGGGAAAGTGTCCCTGACTGCTATTCCGACCTTGGTTTCGCAACAGTCTCAACAAACCCATGCGGTGAAATACCGCTATGCCCCTATGACAGCTGCAGGCTGCTTGCAATTAATCTTTTCAGCTACGTTGAGGAACCATTTACAGCAAAAGCAGCTTTCAATTTTGAGCTTTACAGGGAGCATGTCGGCCTGGCACAAAGGATGATGGATGACATCATCGATCTGGAG
This sequence comes from Bacteroidales bacterium, assembly GCA_049691735.1. Lineage (GTDB taxonomy): Bacteria > Bacteroidota > Bacteroidia > Bacteroidales > VadinHA17 > LD21. The sequence goes on along the minus strand of JBAVOD010000062.1, from coordinate 9,836 downwards.
CTCGAGAAGATCGATGCGATCCTGGCAAAGATAGACGCTGATCCGGAGACCGAGGAGCTGAAACATGTTGAAAGGAACCTTTGGAAGAATATCAGGACAAAATCAGCAATGGGACGAAGGACCGGGATAGGCATTACCGCAGAGGGAGATATGCTTGCCGGCCTCGGCCTGCGGTACGGAAGCGACGAAGCCGTTAATTTCTCTGTCGAGGTACATAAAACACTGGCGCTCGAAGCATATAAATCGTCTACTTATCTTGCAAAGGAAAGAGGTCCCTTCCCCATCTACAGCGCCGAACGGGAAAAGAACAATCCGTTCATAAACAGGATGAAAGAGGCCGACCCGGTGATGTACAATAACATGGTGAAGTACGGACGCAGAAATGTCGCCCTGCTTACTATAGCGCCGACAGGCACCACAAGCCTGATGACCCAGACAACTTCCGGGATTGAGCCTATATTTTCTGCATTTTACAAACGCAGGAGAAAGGTGAACCCGAATGACAAGGATGTAAGAGTGACTTTCAGGGATGAAGTGGGTGACTCCTGGGAAGAATTCATAGTATTCCATCATAAGCTGGTCGACTGGCTGGTACTTAACGGCTACGATCCCAACAAGGTTTCAAGGATGAACGATGATGAGATAAAGGCAATAGTAGCCAAATCACCTTATTACCAGGCAACGGCTAATGATGTCGACTGGCTTGCAAAGGTAAGGATGCAGGGAGCTATTCAGAAATGGGTCGATCATTCTATAAGCGTCACAATAAACCTTCCTTCCGAAGTTAAGGAGGATCTCGTGAGCGAGCTTTACATGGCAGCATGGAAATCAGGGTGCAAAGGGGCAACGGTATACCGCGACGGTTCCCGGACAGGGGTTCTGATAGCAGGAAAGAATGAGATCAGGGCTGAGAGACCAAAACGGCCCAAAACTCTCGATTGCGATGTGATAAGGTTCAACATTAACGAGGAAAAATGGCTTGCATTCGTAGGTCTGAAAGAAGGCCGACCCTATGAGATCTTCACCGGTCTTGCCGACGAGGAAACATTCCCGATCCCGAAGACCATCATGAAGGGCAAAATTATCAAGGTCAAGACTGAGGATGAAAAGACCAGGTACGACTTTCAGTATACCGACAAGTACGGCTACAAGAAGACAATGGAAGGCCTGTCGCATATGTTCAAGCCCGAATTCTGGAACTATGCCAAGCTTATCTCGGGAGTTCTGAGACATGAAATGCCGATTCAGGACGTCGTTACTCTTGTTCAGTCGCTCAAGCTCGACAGCGAATCGATCAACAACTGGAAGAACGGCGTTGAAAGAGCGCTTAAGAAATATATTCCTAACGGAACAAAAGCCAAAGGGAAATGCGGTGAATGCGGCTCCGACAACCTTGTCTACCAGGAGGGATGCCTGATCTGCAAGGATTGCGGATCATCAAAGTGCGGATAATAAACTGAAACAGCTTACGGTCTTTACCGGGCTCAGATAACCCCGAGTTCCCTGCCTGTCTTTTCAAACGCTCTGATAGCCTTGTCTATATGCTTAGTGTTGTGTGCCGCTGAAAGCTGGACACGTATCCGCGCCTGTCCCTTTGGAACGACAGGGTAATAAAAACCAATGACATATATCCCTTCATTAAGCAGTTTTGCAGCAAAATCCTGCGAGAGCTTTGCGTCATAAAGCATTACAGCACAGATTGCTGATTTTGTGGGTTTAATGTCAAATCCAAGGCGGGTCATTTCACTGATAAAATATTCGGAATTCCGGTGCAGCCTGTCCTGCAGCTCATTTGTTTCGGTCATCATGTCAATCATTCTTATCCCTGCTGCCGCTACCATTGGGGGAAGGGAATTGGAGAACAGGTAAGGCCTCGATCTCTGCCTGAGAAGTTCGATAATCTCCCGTTTGCCGGTAGTAAAGCCGCCGATAGCCCCTCCAAATGCCTTACCCAGGGTACCTGTGATAATTTCGACCTTTCCCCTCAGACCGAAAAGCTCGGTAACACCGCGTCCCGTTTTCCCGACAACCCCTGCTGAGTGCGACTCGTCGATCATCACCATTGCGTCGTACTTTTCAGCCAGCTCTGCAATTTTATCAAGGGGCGCCACATTGCCGTCCATTGAAAAGACCCCGTCGGATACAATTATTCTGAACCTCTGCCGGGCGGCCGATTGCAGCTGTTTCTCGAGATCGGCCATATCGGCATTTTCATATCTCAGCCGCTGTGCTTTGCAAAGGCGCACACCATCTATGATCGAAGCATGATTAAGAGAATCGGAGATGATGGCATCCTCTTCAGTAAGGAGCGGTTCAAAAACACCTCCGTTTGCATCAAAGCAGGCTGCATAAAGGATAGTGTCTTCAGTTCCGAAGAACCCGGCAATCTTTGATTCCAGCTTTTTGTGAAGGTCGGTTGTACCGCAGATGAACCTGACTGACGACATTCCATATCCGTGATCGGCGAGCGCTGCTTTTGCTGCTTTTATAAGCTGGTCATTGTTTGAAAGCCCGAGGTAGTTGTTCGCACAGAAATTGAGCACTTTCTGTCCCGATTCGAGGACAATTTCGGCATCCTGCGGCGATACGATGATCCTCTCCTCCTTGTACAGGCCGGCACTGCGTATTTCGGATATTGTCTCTTTAAGATGCTTCTGAAATGAGTTATACATAAGTCATGATTTTTAATAGTCTGATTAGTCCCTGAAATCCCCTAAGGCTGTCAAAGTGTAAGCTCTGAATAATCTTCTTCAATCCCAGTTCAGGATCACTTTTCCGCAGAGCCCCGACTCCATAATATCGAATCCCTTCTGGAAATCATCTATGTGGAACCGGTGTGTAATTACAGGATTGAGATCGATTCCTCCGATGATCATCTGTTCCATTTTGTACCAGGTTTCCCACATTTCCCTGCCATAGATCCCTTTCAGGGTTATCGCCTTGAAAATTATGGTGCTCCATGGCACTTCGAAGTTCGAGGGCAGAAGTCCGAGAAGTGCAATGCTTGAGCCGTTGTACATGTTATCAATCATTTCAATGAATGCCCTGGGAGAGCCCGACATTTCGAGTCCGATGTCAAATCCCCTCATCCCAAGCTTTCTGACTGCATCCGATATTTTTTCCCCTTTCGAGGGGTTTATTGTCATAGTTGCACCCATCCTCCTTGCGATATCGAGCCTGTAGTCGCTCAGATCGCTTGTTACGAGAAAACGTGCCCCTGCAAATTTTGCAATTGCGATTGCCATGCTGCCGATGAGGCCGGCCCCGGTTATAAGAACATCTTCACCAAGCAGCGGAAATGACAGGGCTGTATGTGTAGCGTTGCCGAACGGATCCATTATTGCCGCCCACTCATCGGGTATCCTGTGGTCGAGCGGCACAACATTGGTGGAAGGGAGCTTCAAATACTCGGCAAATGATCCGTCGACATTTACTCCGATGCCAATGGTATTCTCGCAGACGTGTTCCTTGCCCCTCCGGCAGTTCCTGCAGTGACCGCAGGCGAGATGTCCTTCGCCGGTCACCCTGTCGCCAACCTTAAGGTTCTTCACACCGGCTCCGAGCGAATCGATATATCCCATATACTCATGTCCGATCACCATGGGTGTCCTGATGGTTCTGGCAGCCCACGGATCCCATTCATAAATATGGAGGTCGGTCCCGCAAATTGCTGATTTCTTTACCTTTATTATTACATCGTTCAGATCCGGTTCAGGTACCGGTACATCCTGCATCCAGAGCCCTTTTTCCGGCTTTGCTTTAACCAGAGCTTTCATTGTTTTCATGAGATGCGATTTTAAAATGCTAATTTAACACAAATCCCGGCCATACGGATACAACTACTATTACAAATGGGACATGGCATGATTAAAGTCGGCGATTATATACTCGTTAATATACCAATAATCAATATTTGATTATCTTTGATTTATGATACCCAGAGAAGATATAATGATCAGACTAAGAGAGATTAAACCGATACTTAAGGAAGAATATTCGGTAAAGAATATTGGTTTATTCGGCTCCTTTTCAGAAAACTCTCCCTCAGAGGAGAGCGATATTGATCTGCTGGTTGAGTTTGAAAAACCGGTAGGTTGGAGATATTTTTCCCTGGAAATATACCTTGAAAAGATCTTCGGACGCAAGATCGATCTGGTAACGAGGAATGGTTTGAAAGAAAAGATAAGGGACCGGATCCTGAACCAGGTTAAATATATTTAGTTGAAGAAGTCCGGCAGAATATATAGAATGGGGTACGATTACGGGGCAAGATTTTATGATCCGCAGATTGGGCATTTTACATACTCAATATTTTTTAGCGATTTTACCTTTTTGAGGACATAGGAAGCCATAAATAATGCCCTGACCACATCAACCTGCTGGTTATGGCTATCGGGCGGAAATATCTTACCTGTGAGCAGATCGGTACCGTTTGCCACGTCTTGGGCTAAGCATTAATTGAAATAATGCGAATTTTTAGTTTGTATGGTAGAATTTGAGCATATTTTTTCTGTCAACCACAGTAACCTCCAAGTCCCCCTCCTGCGCCTCTGCTTAGCCGCTACGGCGTAGCAAGGCGGGGGATTTAGCGGTCAAAAGGTCTGATTTTTAAAATACTGTTATTTTAGACGCTTTGCCTATCTTTACAGTTTAAATAACAGATCATCACTAATTATGACAGACGTAAGAGTACGATTTGCCCCGAGTCCCACAGGACCCCTGCATATAGGCGGCGTACGGACCGCCCTTTATAATTACCTCTTTGCCAGGAAATACAACGGCACGTTCATTCTCAGGATCGAGGATACCGATCAGACCAGGTTCGTTGATGGCGCCGAGGAGTACATAATGGAATCGCTAAACTGGTGCGGCATCGTTGTCGATGAAGGGATCAGGGAGGGGGGAGCGTTCGCACCATACCGGCAAAGCGACAGAAAGGATATTTACAGGAAATACGCCGATGAGCTTTTCGACAAAGGCCATGCATATTATGCATTCGATACGCCTGAAGAGCTTGAGGCACTGAGAGAGAAGGCCGGAAAGGAGGGAAGGACTTTCATTTATAATTACCAGGTAAGGGATAAGCTGAACAATTCACTGTCACTGCCCGATGTCGACTGGAATGCAAGGCTTGACAGAGGTGAGCCGTATGTAATAAGGTTCAGGATGCCTCCTGATGAAGATATTCATTTTGATGATCTGATTAGAGGTCACATTGTCGTGAATACCAACACCCTCGACGATAAGGTGCTTTTCAAATCGGACGGCATGCCGACATATCATCTGGCACATTTCGTCGATGACCATCTGATGAAAATCAGTCATGTTATAAGGGGAGAAGAATGGCTCCCTTCGCTTCCCCTTCATGTGCTTCTTTACAGGGCGTTCGGGTGGGAGCCTCCGCTGTTTGCCCACCTGCCCCTGCTTCTGAAACCCGACGGCAAGGGAAAGCTGAGTAAGCGCGACGGTGACAGGCTGGGCTTCCCTGTGTTCCCGTTATTCTGGCCTTACGGAGAAACAGCCAGGGGTTACCGCGAAGATGGCTATTACCCTGAAGCCTTTGTGAATATGCTTGCATTGCTTGGATGGAATCCGGGCACTGAGCAGGAGATCTTTTCGATTGATGAGCTTATACAGGCATTCTCGATAGAAAGGGTGGGCAAATCGGGCTCACGTTTTGATCCTGAAAAAGCTAAATGGTTCAACCACCAGTACCTTCAGCGAAGATCGGATACACAGCTTGCTCTCGAATTCAGGGAAATACTCAGGGCAAAAGGCGTTCATGGCGATATCATCAGACTCGAAAAACTTATAGCTCTCGTGAAGGAAAGAGTCAGCTTTGTGAGGGAATTGTGGGACCAGACCGACTTCTTCTTCAGGGCTCCTGAAGAATATGACCGGGACGTTGTCAGTAAAAGATGGGTGGAGAGCACCCCGTCAATACTGAGGGAACTGATAACTGTGATCAGGGATATCCCCGATTTTACACCTTCAGGTGCCGAGAGCTACGTCATGAAATGGATCGGGGAGAAGGGCCTGAACACAGGTTCGGTAATGACGCCCTTCCGGCTGGTCGTAGTCGGCGCACTGCGCGGTCCAGGGATGTTCGACATTATATGCTGGATAAGCCGGGAGGAAACTATCGGGCGCATAGAAAAAGGAATTGAAATTATCGGCAGCCTGAAATGACAAGTCTTCCACAGGCAGGCGATTTTATTGATATCCACAATCACGGGGCTAAGACATCACCCGGTACTTTTACGGTTGATGCCATAATGGCCCACGAGAACAGGCTGCCGGTCAGCAAATCCGGCATCGCATATACAGCCGGGATCCATCCTTGGTTCCTTACAGTTGAAACCCAGGTTCAGCAGCTTGACTTTATAAGAAAGGTCGCCGGCGATCCGGGTATCATAGCACTCGGCGAGGCAGGATTCGATAAGCTTAAGGGCCCTTCCATGGAACTCCAGAGAGAGATATTCGGGGAACAGCTTTCGATGGCAGTTGAAGTTGACAAACCATTAGTGATCCATTGCGTCAGGGCATGGGATGAACTTTTTGCCGCACATCGCAGAGCCGGAACAAAACCATGGCTGGTTCACGGGTATCGCGGCAAAATGGAACTGGCCTCACAGCTGCTTGCAAGAGGGATCTATATCTCGTTCTGGTTCGATTTCATAATGAGGCCCGAATCATCGGGACTGGTAAGGGCCTTGCCCAGGGACAGGATATTTCTTGAGACCGACGGTGCTGATGTCTCAATAGCTGACATATACAGGAAAGTTGCCCTGGACCTTGATATTTCTGTGGAAGAGCTTAAGAATATCATGCTCGGAAATTTTAAACGATTTTTCGAAATAAGCAAATAAAGGAGATGCGTGAGCAGGGGAATACGGAGTGGCTTTCAAGATCAGAATTGCTTATTGGCAGCGAAGGGCTGGAAAAGCTGAGGCGGTCGAATGTACTGGTTGTCGGGCTGGGAGGGGTAGGCAGCTATGCCGCTGAAATGATCTGCAGGGCCGGTACGGGCAGGATGATGATAGTTGACGGGGACACCGTTCATCCGACAAACCGTAACCGTCAGCTTCCGGCTCTTAGAAGCACTGAAGGCGCGGCCAAGGCTGAAGTGATGAGCAGGAGGCTCCTCGACATAAATCCTGAACTTGAGCTAAGTGTTGTGGGGGAATACATTAAGGATGGAAAGATCACGTCAATTCTCGATACCCCTTTTGACTATATTGTTGATGCCATCGATACTCTTTCGCCAAAGGTTTTTCTGCTTTACGAATCATACATAAGGAATTACCGCATCGTGAGCTCAATGGGATGCGGAGGAAAGTTTGATCCTTTAAACATAAGGATCTGCGACATATCGGAAACCACCGACTGTTCACTGGCAAGGAGCATCAGAAAGCGGCTTCACAGGCTGGATGTGCACAAGGGGATCACGGCTGTCTGGTCTCCCGAAACAATTGATAAATCAAGGGTGCTCTCCTCAGCCGGTGAGCCAAACAAGGCATCTATGGTCGGCACCATATCCTATATGCCTGCGGCATTCGGGATTGCATGTGCCTCGGTGGTCATCCGCGACATTGCAGGGATTGGGCGATCATTACCTGAGTCTATTTGAAATTCCTGGTTAACAGGCTGCCATCATTATTTTACATTTCCTATAATAATATTTCACGCTTACTGTTATTATTGTCCGGGGAATTCTGGGAGTTCTATGTTGTTAACCTAAACCTGAACGTACTTTAATCCCCAAAGTGTGAAAGAGCCTGCAGAAATGCAGTAATCAGATGTTTAATTATTTAACTGAAATGTAAAAATGAGAAAGATTTATTTTGCTCTGGGATTTCTATTGTTAGTCTCCATCGTCGCCAGTTCACAGGCTGTTGTTACTCAAGCTGACAACACAGTGAAAAAGACGCGCTTCCTGATTGGTTTTTCAGGTATTTACCCGACAGGAACGTGGCCTGCAACAGCCCTGTCAAACATGGGCAGCACGTCATTCCTTAAGGGGCAGGGTCATCCGGTCAAAAGCTATGGCATTGGCGTGATGATCCAGATGAAGGTTGCAGAAAACATCTACGTCTTCCTTGATGGCAATGCATACAATTATAACATACTTATTGGAAAACAGGGAGAGGATGTTCAGACGGTATGGACGGTTGAAGAAATGGCAACACACTGGGACGAACCTGGCGCACCCCAGATCGAGTACGTGCATGACCTGCCTACCGATGTATATTTCGACATGCAGGGAACCGGATTCAGGTTAGGAGCAAAATATGTATTCATGAAAGGCAATATAAGGCCATGGCTGGGAGGAGGCTTCGGGTTTTATGAATGGGAAGCCAATTACTGCACAAAGGAAAAGGATAAGACATACGGTAAAGACAGGGGCTTTGCTACCGGATTCTCAGTTCTTGGCGGAATTGATTTTGAACCTTTCACCGGGACAGTATTCACTCTTTTTGCCGATCTGGGTTCACCGGTTGCAAACTACAAGATCGAGGGGCTTTTCTATCCACAATGGGACATAGATTACAATGCACATATCATGGGCACAACCAGGTTAGGTCTGACAGTCTCCTTTGAACCCGCCAGGCGGAGTAAGAAAGCATCGTAAGCTAACTATCCCTTAATTATCTGCCGCCTTTCCGGCCAGTGACTTTCTGAATATGAAGTATGCCGGAATGCCGATAAGCACTGTAAGGATCGCAACCGACGATTCGGCAGGACGCTCGAGGAAAGCAAGAATGAGGATCGCCGCTCCCGATACAAGGTAAATGACCTGGGTTACAGGGAAACCCTTGAGCTTCAGCGCCGACGGATTATCTTTCCTGAGCTTCCATACCCCGAGTACTGTAAGCAGCGGGAAGATTCCAAGTGCAAATCCCATATAGGTCAATACCTGCTCAAAAGTTCCTGACAGGGCCAGTATTACGGCTATCAGGCATTGGAGCAGAATTGCATTGGATGGAACTTTGTACTTTTCGTGGATCCTGGCGACCGACCTGAAGAAAAGCCCGTCCTTTGCCATGGAGTAATATACTCTGGGTCCGATTATTATAAATGCACTGAGTGACGAAAAAAGAGCAAAAGCGATGAGGATCGAAAAGAGAATTTCTGCTGATTTTCCAAAAAGATTCCCCATGGCAAGTCCGCCAACCGAGATCACTCCTTTCATTTCCACGGGATTGGTGCTGTAGACATAAAGGATATTAATCGCGAGATACAGGACGATAACTATTGCAGTTCCCAGAATTAAGGACCGGGGCAGCGTTCGGGATGGATTCTTTATTTCGGCTCCGAGATACGTGGAAGCATTCCAGCCGCTGTAGGCAAACATAATCCACATAAGTGATAATCCCGCTATCTTCCATCCCCCCAGACCGGAAGGCAGATCGCCGCCTTTTGAAAAATTCATGATGTCGCCGTTTCCCGATGAGAACCCTGCTGCAAGCAAAATAACAATGAGAAGGATCTTGAGGAGCGTGAGGGCATTCTGGATGCGCGCGCCGTACTTTATTCCGCGGTAATGGATAATCGTAAATATAATGATCACAAGTATCGCAAGGACCTTGTTCGTAAGAGCCGGTTTCATTATGCCGGCGGTCTGAAGCCATCCGCCAAGACCAGGTACAGCCCGCGAAAAATACTCGCTGAAGCCGAGTGCCGAGGCTGCTATCGGGGCCGAAAATCCGACCATAAAGGAGACCCATCCGCTGAGGAATCCCCAGATGGGGTGATATAACCTTGAAAGGAACAGGTATTCACCTCCTGCTCCCGGCATTGCCGCCCCCAGCTCACCATAGGACAGGGCTCCGCAG
>JBAVOD010000061.1:0-2782 GCA_049691735.1 Bacteroidales bacterium | reverse complement strand
GTCTGTGCTCGAGAGTCAAAGCTGAAATTACTCCGATAGTAATTAAAATTGCCCCAGTTCCGGCAGAAATATATGCAATCCACTTCAGTACTTTCATGGATCAAATATAAAGCTTCTGAATTTTGCTTTTAATGGACATCTCTGTTTATTTGAAAATTCTATGGTCAAGTGGGAATGGTTCCTCAAGGATTATTTTTATCTTTTTAAATTCAGGATGCGATGGATTAATGAGTATATTAAAGTCACCTTTTGTGACAGCAGATGGAATCTTTAACAAGCAGTACTTGTTTTCATTGACGAAATCATCTCCAAAACTTTGTGTCGCAGAACCATAGGGGAACGAGTTCCAATCTTCAGGCAGATCCTTTTCCTGAACTACATTAATTGAAACTTCATCAGGTATAAAAATTGCAGCCATCATATAATCGCCGGTAAATAGATTCGAACGGAGATGGATTTATCGCATTATAGTTAGGCGGGATGTGCTGATGTTGTGTTGTAGTGACAATCACATAGTTGTGGCTGGTCTTAGTTTGATGTTCTCTTTTTCTTAAATAATCCAGCCCCCATTTCATATCCGGGAGTACCCGGGATAATATGCATATAATCAACCGGAAGTTGTCTGTCAACCCCATTTAAAAGCGGTTTATCTTCAGTGCCTGTCAATCTCAGCGAAATTTCTCCTGTCTTTATAATATTACTCTCAACCAGTTCAAATTCTCCCGGCTGCAAACGCACACTGTCGGGCACTCCCTTATAATAGCGGTTATTTACAATTATGCAATTATTCATTGAATAGTTTTTTGTGGTATTAGTGCTATTCTTAACCCAGACATATCCGCAGTTTGTAACAATGTTATTTTCAAATTTAAAACTATTGTCAGGTCCTGCTGTCCAGACCGCCTGACATGCGCCGGAAATAATTGAATTCGTAATACCGCTGCCGTCCGGTTCGGTCCCAAATACTACCGTATTCCTGACTTTATAAAACACACAATGGTCAATTAAAGCTTTATGTCCCGAAGAGAAAATTCCCACATGAAGCTGAGAGATATTCGGATCTCCGACAAAGACACATTGTTCTACCAATAAATCAGTTAATGTTTTATCAAATCTTCCGATAGGATTATATCTTGTGTGCGGATAAAAATAACCGTGAAATTTAAGACCCCTGATTGTAACGTGGCTTTGGCAACGCTTGATTCTTCTCCGGATCGGAATAAAAATGATTTGTTGAAAAAATTCCTGAAAAACAGGGTAACAAATTTATCCTGAAACGTATTAAACTGTAACTTTTTAAGATTATAATTCCTTAGATCTTCCCTTTTGGGACTGACCCGGCGAAAGCGTGTCAGCATCGGGATAAACCTTCGAAGGGGATTTAGTGTAGAATGATATCTTCCGGTGCACCCGCTGCCTTCGCTCCCGGCACTAGCATATTGCTCTTCCGGAGTTAAATCCTGAATTAAACGGTCAAATGAAATGGAATGAAACAGGCTTTCGAAAATTGAACCAATTGTTACCATTGTTTGCCCACTATTTTGATAATCAAAATTTTAGTACAAATAAATTATTGTTCCTTTCGTTTTACTTATATAATTTACGGAATTATGAAAATCAATCAAGTAAGTCTAACTCTTCTTATAATAATCCTATCGGTTTACAAATCTTCTGGTCAAACCGATAGAGGTAATTTTTTGATTGGAGGTCAGACTAACCTCTCATTTTTAAGCTACACCTCCTCCTGGAAAACCGGCAATACAAGTGGCATTTATGATAAGACCAGACACTTTGAGATTGCGCCACAAATGGGATACTTCATTTCAGAAAACCTTCTCGTAGACATTATGCTCCCAATATCGATTGAAAAGAAAATTGTTGATAATGACTATTCTAAATCATCCGTTTTAGAATTCATTCCACTTGTACAAAGGTATTTTGGCAATTCTAAAGTAAGACCTTTTATTTTGGGGGCAGTCGGAGTTGGGTACGGACATTATACCATTCATGAAACTTTAATGCTGCCGGTCACAAGTAAATACAAATTCAAATCCTTTATATGGGAAGCTGGTGGAGGTGCTGCATTTTTCTTTACTAAACAAGTCTCATTGGATTTAAGTCTACTTTATTTCTATCGCTCTAAGGCAATGAAATCAATTACCCCTCCCAGCTTTTACTTAGATCAAAAGGACATTGACAAAGGATTGTCATCTGGAATTGGGATCTATTTGTATTTTTGGTAAGATTGCCAAAGTAGAATTGCCGCAGTGTATAAACCTTAAGGGGCGCAGTGGGCATCTAACTCCAAAACTTTTTTGCGACAATGCTTGCGATTTCATTTACTGGCAAAGAGATCACTTTATCCGGGGTAATGTATTTCTTCACAATCGAAACCCTTGTTTTCCGGAACATATTTTCCCGGGGACAGATAAAGCTTTCGCTTAATTCGCATTAGATTGACCGGAAAAACTTCAGGGGATAAAGTTTATTAGACAGACTCCCGTCAGGCATACGCTTCAACTTAAGGGGTTGTAGGTAAAATCTATGTAGTAAGCTACGTAGTTTCCTACATAGATGAACCCTTGCCCCCTGCCCTGGTCTGCCGTCCGCGTGTCGCCGAAGCTTCAGCGGAGGCATAAGAGGTTACGCGCTGCGCCGCCGGCGCTTCGTCACAGGAATTCTGGTCATAAAATTGACATTAATTGAGTTTCTGCTAACATCAGGGAGATCCCTCATAAAGGCAAACCTTCGCAGGCATGCTCAGTTTTGCGCAATGAGGGAT
>JBAVOD010000060.1:0-3348 GCA_049691735.1 Bacteroidales bacterium | reverse complement strand
TCTTATTTATGTGCTTCAATATCAGAATAAACTATCTCCAAGTTTCCTCTGCGTTGCTACTGGCATGAATATCCCCGTGGTTCAAAGGATTTCCGATTATGGCCATATATGTGCAAATCAGCTTTTTTATAATTTCAAGTTGAAGTCTGTATGTGAAAAGTGCCTTGTTGGCAGCAAAATAAACGCAATCAGGTATTCATGTGTCTATAATTCTGCGATATACTCATTCATTAAGGTACTTGCCCAGAAATTACATGACATCATCGGGATTAAGGATAAGATCGATGCGTTCGTGGTACCATCTAAATTTACAATTTCAAAGTTTATTGAATCCGGCTTTTCCGGATCAAAGCTGAAGCATATACCAAGTTTTTACTTAAACCACGAAACTATAAGCTTGAAGGATATTAATTTTGGAGACTACGCACTTTACATTGGCAGGGTAGAGGAAGAAAAGGGAGTCATGACTCTTGTCAAGGCCTTCGAAGGCTCAGAAATGCCTCTTAAGATTGCCGGTATTTCATCTAATGGTTTCGACAAAAAAGTCCGGGATTATCTTAAAGATAAAGTCCACAGGATAGAATTCCTCGGTGGGCAGTCCACAGAAAACGTAAGACAGCTCCTTTATAATTGCACTTTTACCGTGTGTCCTTCGGAATGCTATGACAACTTTCCTAATTCTGTGATTGAATCATTCGCATTCATGAAGCCTGTAATAAGTTCCAACATTGGCAGCCTTACTGAACTTGTAGGTCACGAACAGACAGGACTTTTATTTGATCCTGGCGATCACGAAGCCTTGAGGGCATGTTGCGGGAGATTATTCACAAACCGTGAAGAGTTGGAGAAAATGGGCAAAGCTGCAAGGGCAAGGCTTGATGAAGAGTTTTCGGAAGATAAACATTATAACCTCCTTATTTCACTTTTTTCCAGTCTTACAGGACAATCTCCGGAACATAATCTGTCCTGATAGCCAGTTCTGCCTGCCGATCCTGTATGGATAACTCCGGGTTAAAACATAATAACATGTGTCAGTTATGAAATCAGTACAAAAGGTATCACTTCCTTCTGATGTATCGGTTATTGCAACGTACCGTTGCCAGATGCGTTGCAAGATGTGCAATATCTGGAAATTTCCGACGGATGAAAAGAAGGAGATAAAACCAGCAGATCTTGAAAAGCTTTCACCTCTGAAATTTGTCAATGTTACGGGTGGCGAGCCTTTCCAGCGCCGCGATCTTGAAGATCTGGTATCGGTGCTTTTTGAGAAGGCTCCAAGAGTTGTCATTTCAACTTCGGGCTGGCATTATGATAGAATAGTCAGTCTTGCCAGGAAATTTCCTAAAATAGGTATCCGCGTCAGTATCGAAGGCATGTCTGAGACAAATGATGATCTCCGTGGACGCGCGGGCGGATATGATCACGGATTGAAAGTTCTCCTGAAGCTCCGGGAGATGGGGCTTAAGGATATCGGATTTGGGATAACCGTATCAAACCATAATTCGGAAGATATGCTGTGGCTTTACAGACTGTCAAAAGAAATGGGATTGGAGTTTGCGACGGCAGCATTCCATAATTCATTCTATTTTCATAAGGAAGATAATCACATAACAAATAAGGAGACTGTAATTAGTCATTTTGAGGAACTTATACTCAGACTGCTGAAGGAAAATAATCCAAAATCCTGGGCTCGCGCATTCTTCAACCTCGGTCTGATTAACTACATCCGCGAGGGCAAACGCATGCTCCCATGTGAAGCAGGTACAACAAATTATTTTATTGAGCCCTACGGAGATGTTTACCCGTGCAATGGGCTGGAGGATAAGGTTTGGAAGGAAAGTATGGGTAATATCCATGATTACAGCACATTCAGTGAGCTATGGTATAGCGAAAAGGCTCAGAATGTACGTGATAAAGTAAAGATCTGCCCAAAAAACTGCTGGATGGTAGGAACAGCTTCACCTGTAATTAAAAAATATCCGTTGCACCCACTCGGATGGATCGTAAAAAATAAGATGAGATCAATTACGGGAAGAGAAATATGCCTGAACAAAATACCCTGGTACGACGTCGGGCAGGATCCTGTGCAGGGTGACCTTAATTATTCGCGCATGACTCCGTTTACCGACAGATCAGGAACAAAACCTGATCCGTCACTTCCGTTGATCACCGAATAAACCCGGAACCGCATAAATGCAGAATTGCACAATTTTTTTTTGACAATCAGCCATTTAAATCCAAGTTTGACGTTATTCTTAATAAAGAAGATCAACCGGCAAACCTTCCAACATTGAACAGTAATTCCAGGATGAGGATAATTGTTATTGGCACACGGGGCATCCCGGACTTCCAGGGTGGCGTTGAAACTCATTGCGAGGAGTTATATCCCAGGATTGTACGCCTGAATTACGATGTAAATCTTTTGAGACGTTCATGCTATATCCCCGACGGTGACCATCTGTCGGATTACAAAGGTGTACAACTGAAAAGCATTTTCACTGTACGCAAGATGACTGTGGAAACCCTACTACATACTTTCCTCGGTGTACTTTGGGCAAGAAAACGTGGAGCTGACATCCTTCATATTCATGCAATCGGTCCGGCAATATTCATACCGCTTGCTAGACTGCTTGGGATGAAGGTTGTATTTACCCACCACGGCCCTGACTACGACCGCACAAAATGGGGACCGGTTGCCAGGCTCGCGCTTCGCATGGGAGAGAGATGGGGCACGCGGTTCGCAAATGAGATAATTGTTATTTCCGAAGTTATCAAAGACCTGCTGGCAGAAAAATATAACCGGGATAACACGAATCTTATATTCAATGGGGTCAATGCTCCGGTACTGACCGACAGGACCGATTATCTGGAATCCCTAGGCCTTGAGCCGCGAAAATATATTTTTACACTCGGCCGTTTCGTAGAGGAGAAAGGTTTCGATATGCTTATCAGAAGCTTCAGTAAACTGAAACAGAATGAATTCAGGCTGGTAATCGCAGGCGGTGCCGATCACGAAATCCCCTACACCAAAAAACTGAAAAAACTGGCCGGAGCCAATAATGTTATTTTGCCGGGTTTCATTAAAGGCGAGGAGTTGCGACAGCTCTTTACAAATGCGCGCCTGTTCGTTTTGCCTTCGTCACACGAAGGTCTGCCGATATCGCTCCTCGAAGCTATGAGCTACAGACTCCCGGTCCTGGTAAGCGATATCCCTGCCAACAAACAGGTGCATCTGCCAAATGACAAATTTTTTCTGACAGGAAATGAAACCTCATTAAAGAATTGCCTGACCGGCGTATTGAAACAAAAGTATGAACCTGTTGATTATGACATGTCACCATATAACTG
>JBAVOD010000059.1:0-2263 GCA_049691735.1 Bacteroidales bacterium | reverse complement strand
TGTGAAAATCCGGGACATTTTCCAGTGCAAACGCACATTATAAAACCTGGTTTATTCTGGTCTGACATATCAATTTTTTTATTTGTTTTCTGAAAATCTTTGTCAATCAAAATACTGTATCGAACAGGAATCCAATGATCATGATCCCTGTTGCAACGATTCCTGCAAAAGTTAATATCAACGGCATCTTTAATACTTTCCTGAGAATGATCATTTTGATTTGTCGTTACGCAAAATGACGAAATGTTTAATTAAAAAAATTACAGATAAATCCTGATTATATAGTATATACCTATTGCTATGAAGAGAACTGCTATAACACGCCGGAACCAGAGTTCAAAACTCTTCAGCTTGTTATAAACGGTCCCGATGCCTGACAGGGTGTAAGCTATGATCCAGGCAAAAATAATAACCGGTATTCCGGTTGCAATGGCGAACACGACGGGCAGGTATAACCCGCCGGTGCTTGAGATAGTGAGCGGCACAAGCATACCGAAATAAAGAACGCCGCTGTACGGGCAGAAAGCAAGTGCAAACAGTAAACCAAGCAATATTGCATCAACATAGCTCCACTTCTTTTTATCTTGTATACGGGATGTCAACCCGCCAATTCCGGGAAGGTTTATCCTGATGATATCGAGCATAAATAAGCCGATGATAACAAGAAGTGGACCTGCGATCTTTTCCCCGTTTTGTTGAAAAAAACCCGAGAATTTGAACTGATCAACACCGAAATAAAGTACAAGTGCCAGTACAGTATAGGTTATTGCCCGGCCAAGAGTATAAAGTAACCCGTTTATAAATACCCTGTTTCGACTATCTATATCCCTGCTTATGAATCCGACTGCAGTTATGTTCATTGCCAGAGGGCAGGGACTGATAGCCGTCATTAATCCGAGCAACAATGCCGTAAGCCACGGCATTGTGCTGTTATCCAATAGATTTGTGAGAAATTCCATACGCTTACCTGGCCAGCAGGAAATCAATTTTTTCGTTGATTATTTCTTTGAATTTATCAGGCTTTCCTACTGCATACAAAAATCCATCGTTGGTAAGGTTTATTTTCTGATCGCCCTTCACAAGCAGCAATGTCTGGCCCGAAACACCGAGTTTCTCTGCAATTTGTTTATTCGGGGCTTCATCAAGGTTAAGCGATTGAAATGTTATCATTCCGTTCTTCATATGCTGCGGATAAAGAGCTTCAAGGTTCTCTTTTGCCTTGGCTTCAATTGTTCTGCAGGTCATGCATCTTGCCGTGAAATGGAAATAATATGCTTCAATCTTATCGGAATTGTTTTCCGGAACTTTGCCTTCATTCCTTGTCGATTGCGCGGAACACGCAATTGCAGGGACAATTAATAATAATGCGATGATCAGTCTATACGTTTTCATAGGTTTTCAGTTATTAAATTTAATTAAGATTTCTTTCACCTGCCTGACAGAGGGAACCTGCCCGCTAAGAACAACTTTTTCATCGATAACAAGCACAGGTGTGTGCATTACCCGGTACTCCATTATCTTCATTATGTCTTCCACTTTTTCTATCGTGGCATCGATGCCTGATTCAGCTACCGCGTCGCGCGTCACTTTTTCAAGTGTTTTGCATTTCGGGCATCCGGGCCCAAGTATTTTGATATTCATGGTATTGATTATTTATAAACTGATTTTTTCATTTTTCTTTTTTCCCTGGGAATTGAAGACGATTGCGGTTTGGTCCTCCCTGAAAAAGTATTGAAACAGGCTCTTGGCGTCCTCCCAGTTTTCCCTGTTTATGCAATATTTAATATAAGGCGGATTTATTTCACCCTGTATAAGGCCTGCGTATTTTAGCTCTTTAAGATGCTGCGACAAAGTAGAACGGCTGATCGGAAGCTCTTCCACCAGATCCCCGCTGTAACAGCAGGAATCCATTGCGGAAAGCTTTTTTACAATATGAACTCTTGCAGGATGGCTTAATGCCTTTGCGATCTTTGCTATCCTCACGACATCTGAAGTGAACTCAACTTTTTCTGTCATAAAATCATTTTTATATTTCGCAAACGTACGAAATGTATTTTTATTGCACAAGAAATTATTTAATTACTTATTTAAGTTTCGCAAGTGTTTTTAAACGACTTGTCTGAGATGACGGCTGCGGGGTCCCGCATACGTCACAAGAATCTTAGTAACGGCCTGACATCAGTGATATTCTTATTGCGCCCACTACGGGGCTTTGTCTTCCGAGGAGTGAATACATCGGGCGATGCCCGACGTTATCGTATGT
>JBAVOD010000058.1:0-3766 GCA_049691735.1 Bacteroidales bacterium | reverse complement strand
GGGAAGATAGCCATTCTTAAAGCCTCCGGAAGCAATAAAACTGACGGCAGGCCTTCTCATCAGTTTGATGAGATCGTACCTCAGTCCGGCCAGAACCGACTCTTCCTTCCTTATCCTCATCTCTTCACGGTTTGTCAATGCCATATTTATGAGACTATCCTTTGGAACTTCCCTGACAACAAGAGAAAACTCATTCCTTACCACGGGATTCGGGTAGTCCTTGCCGGTCAGGCTGGCAAGGACCGACCGCTGAACTTCAAGCGCTGCTTCAATATCTACCTTTTCGCTTTGAGCGGCTGATATTCTGACCTCTGTTGATAACACCTGGTAGTTGGTTGCAGCGCCTGTTGATTTCATTGTCTGAACGAACTGGAGGTGGGATTGAAGCGCCACAAGCTCCTCATCCTTTATCTTTGCAGCCTCCTGCAGGTATGAGAGTGCGAAAAAATTGCTTATTGCTGCCATTGCCATTCTTTGCCTGATCTGGCCGAGCATCCGTTCTCCAATGATCTTGTTTTCCTTTTCAACAGCGGTGTTACCGCTGGTTTTGCCAAAGTCATAGATTACCTGCCTTAAGTTGAGGGCAGTTGTATAATTGTTCTGTGGAAACAGCTCGAAAGTTCCAAATGAAGGAATGGTTATTTGCATTACCGGCCCGATATTGGAGTAATCAGCTCCGAAATCTATTTCGGGGTAATATCCTGTCTTTGCAAGTTTTATTCTGGAATCAGCATTCCTGATGGCCTCTTCAGCTGCCTTAATATCAGGATGAGTTTTGATAACTTCCTCAATTATAGAATTTAAGGACAGGGAATCTGAAGCAGTTGTTTTACTCATGGCATTCGAAACCTGAGCAGACCCGTCGCGCAGTGCAAGGATGAGCAAAACCTGGATCGCTGTTAGAATTTTAAGCTGGTATCCTTTCATCGAGAGATGGTTTTTCAGTTTTTGATTTTCCCGACTTCATAAACAGTATGGGAATGCCTCCAAGGAGCGTCATTATCCCGGCAAGAAGGAAATCGTCGTTTACTCCCTGAATATAAGCCTGTGTACCCAGGTTTGAAACAATCGCCGACCTGCTGAGAACCATTGCATCGGCCGGCGATTCGCCGGCGTTGTGCTGTAACTGCACTGCAATGTTATTTACAGTCTGCCTGTATACCTGTGATCCCGGATCAATCTGCACACCGTATTCCTGGGTGTGATAATTCGCCCTTGATGTAAGCACGGTGGCCAGGATCGCAACTCCCAGGCTTCCTCCCAGCTGCCTTATGGAATTCATTATGCTTGAGGCCTGGGCCATTTTCTCGTGTGGAATATTGACCAGGGCGATGGTGCTGAGTGCAGTGAACATTAGTCCCATACCTACCCCCCTGATGTACAGTGACATCATGATATAATGACGCTCGGTGAGGTACGATAATTTCGAATTCAGATAGAAGCTCAGGGCCATAAGCAAAACGCCAATTATTATAGGAAGTTTGGCACCGATCTTGTCAGCTATCCTTCCGGAAACAGGTGCAAAAAATCCCTGGATTATCCCTACAGGCAGAAAAACTGAACCCGACTGGAATGCAGTATATCCCATCGAATTCTGAAGGTATACCGGCAACAGGAAGGTACTACCAAACATTCCCAGGCTGAAAAATATAAGTACAAGGTTTGCCAGTCCGAAATTGCGCTCCCCCACCAGTCTGAGATCTACGAGCGGGTGCTTAATTGTCATTTCTGCAGTTATGAAAACCGCAAACGCTATGAGTGCAATGGCTCCGCAGAGAAGTATATAGGGTGCATGCCATCCGGCTGAATTTGTTTGGGCATTCCCTTCGGAAAGCGCATACAAGGTGAGGGGAAGGAAAATGATCACAGAAATAAAACCGATGATGTCAAATTTTCGGCTTGTAGTGCCGGTATACTCTCTCTGGATAAGAAGTGTAAGTATCATGGTAACCAGTCCCACAGGAACATTGATTTCAAAAATCAGTTTCCAGCTGAAATTGTCGATGATATACCCACCAATAAGAGGTCCGAACGAAATGGAGGCTGCCGCAGCAATTCCCCAGAATCCGAGAGCAATCCCCCTCTGTCGTAATGGAAATTCCCGGGTTATAATAGCCATACCAAGAGGCTGGATTGCCCCTGCACCCAGACCCTGGAACACCCTTGACGCAATCAGTATGTCTTCATTTGGCGACAACCCGCAAAGCATTGATCCTGTTGTGAAAAAAAGCAGTCCCAGGAAATAGAGACGTTTATATCCATACCTGTCCGCAAGCCATGCTGAAGTTGGGAGCATAATTGCCATGGCAAGGAGATATGCTGTGATTACCCATTCAATTTTATCAAGTCCGGCTCCGAACGAAGCCATTATTTTAGGAATTCCTGTATTTACTATTGTGGCGTCAAGCACAGCCATGAAGGTCCCGAGCATTACGTTTGCCAGCACGAACCACTTATATGAGCTGGTTGCGGTATTAATTGCCGAATCAGGCTTTCTGAGCAGATTTCTAAGCGTGAACGATTTGTCGTCCTTTTTGTCCATCACTTTCTTTTCAATATTTTAACTTCGGCCGACATGCCGGGTAAAATATCAAATGAAGAGAGATTCCTGTCATCATCAACACTGTCAATAGAGATCCTGACAGGTACTCTCTGGGTGATCTTGGTGAAATTTCCCGACGCATTATTCGGTGGAATCAGTGAAAAGACCGACGCGGTGCTTGATCCCAGGAGATAAACCTTTCCACTGAATTTCACATGGGGGAATGCATCGATTGTAATTATGACACTCTGGCCGTCGTGAACCTCTGCTATTTTGGTCTCTTCGAGATATGTAACAACCCATTTGTCCTTTTCATCAGTAACTGTAAAAACAGCCTGGCCCGGTTGAGTTATATCTCCGGGAAGAAGCCATCTTTTCGATACAATCCCATCGACCGGGGAATAGATCCTGGTGTTCTGGAGCTGCGTCTTTATAACATTTACTTCTGTATTGGCTGCATTAATTGCCGAAGTGGCAGTATTTATCTGCGCTCTTGACACTGCGAGAAGTGCTTTTGCAGCGTCATTCTGGGCAGCAGCGGCTTCATAAGCCTTTTTTATATGGTCAAATTGCTCCTGGGTGATCACCCCGCCTTCTGATTGCTTCGTAGCCCTTTCAAAATCATCCTTTGCTCTTGCAAGATTTATTTCAAAAACCTTCAGGCTCTCCATGTCTGAAGCATATTTTGAGTCGGCCTGCCTGGCACCGGCTATTGACTGCTCCCTGACCGCTTCGGCATGAACCTTCTGTGCGACCAGATCGGAACTGTCGATGACCACAAGTAGTTCGCCCTTTGTTACATGATCGCCTTCATCGGCATAAACTGCCGCAATCCGGCCGAGGATCTTCGATCCGACTGCTATATTGTCAGCATCAATAAGAGCATCATCAGTACTGATATACATTATATAATTCCTGTACCATAACGCTGCTCCGGACAAAACTAAAATGATGACAATTGTAAGTGGAAAATAGATCTTGAACTTTTTCTTGTTAACCCCCTTATTCATGCGGCGAAGATAATATTTAAATTAAATGTCCGGCATATGTCCCCATACAAAATCCGGAGCATGTTAATAACAAGAAATCCGATACCATTGTTTAACTTTCAATAGACGCCCGAATTTTACCATAACCAGTACCTCCTCCCCTCAAACTAATCTTTGTACACAACTTTTCTTCATAAAGGCCGAATTTAAATTTTGATGGTCTAACACTGTTTCC
>JBAVOD010000057.1:0-7575 GCA_049691735.1 Bacteroidales bacterium | reverse complement strand
GGCAGGTATTATACATTGTGTGGGATCGAGGGATGAAAAAGCCGGGAACCTTTACTGTTCAAAACTCTGCTGTATAACTGCAGTAAAGCAGGCCATGGAATTTAAAGACTCTCTGAAGGATGCCCGTATCTTTTGCTTTTATATGGACATGCGGATGGGTGGCGCAATGTATGAGGAGATTTACAGAGATGCACAGGAAAATTATAGCATCAACTTTATACGCGGGAAGGTATCTGAGGTATCGGAAAATATTAATAATAAACTGGTTGTCAAAGTAGAAGATACACTGTTGGGAAGGCCTCTTAAAATGGAGCTCGACATGCTTGTACTCATGGCAGGAATGGAAATGGCGGAAGGAGGTAAGAAGCTTGCTGAATCTGCCGGGCTGAAGACCGGTCAGAACAGGTTTTTTGCCCCTGCAGATAACCATTTTGGCAATAACCTGAGCAATGTAAGGGGCATCTTTTATGCCGGGACCTGCACGGCACCGATGAACATAACTGAAACCATTTCGCACTCGCGCAGCGCAGTACTTGAAATAATCGAATTCCTGAAAAATGAAAGATAACAGCAGGAGTAAGTTCGGATTTACATTATCGAGGGCCAGGGTAATCGATTATGACAGCAACGACCGACGGGTGGTTGAATATATTCTCGAAAGGGAACCCAGCCTGAGGCTGTGCATTGAATGCGGGGGGTGTTCTGCCACATGTACTGCCGGGAATTTCACGAATTTCAGTTTAAGGGAGATCCTCATCCTCCTGAAGCGGGGTGAGAACGAAACTGTAAAAAACAGGATCAACAAATGCATGCTCTGCGGAAAGTGCCTGATGGTTTGTCCAAGAGGAGTTAACACTCGGAATGTAATATTCATTGCGAAAGAGGCGTTTCATAAAGCTGAATCACATGCACTTTGATCCATTCATAATACCATTTGACCTTGGTCTTTACTTCATTATTATTTATGCTGTAGTAAGGAGCATTATATGGTTCAAGGAGCTATCACGGCCCGACAAACTGAGGCTTCAGCGCGGTTTTTTCGGCAAAGCATTCGGCCAGAGCATTAAGGAGATCTTTTTCGAAAGCCTGATCCACCGTAAGATTCTAATGAAAAATTTCAGGCTCGGGTATATGCATATGAGCCTTGCTTTTGGCTGGTTCCTTCTTATCCTGTTCGGTACATTCGAGGCTGATATCTTTGGTAAGTCTCATCTGAACGCACCCTATAAAGCTATATTTTTTAGGTTCTTCAATCCCGATCATGGAAAGACCGGATTCGAGAACTTCTATTCCTTCCTGATGGATTTTATCCTCGCATTTGTCCTTTCCGGCCTGTTGCTGGCTGTAATAAAGAGGTTTACCCCGAAGGCTTTAGGTATGAAGAAGACCACTCACCTAAAGCCTGTTGATAAAATTGCCCTGGCTTCCCTCTGGCTGATCTTTCCTGCCAGGCTCATCGCAGAAAGTCTTACCTGCGGGGCTTACGGCACCGGGAGTTTCCTTACAGGCTCACTCGGATCATGGTTTGCATCATTTCTTCCGGCCCATCAGCTGGCTTACCCTTTCTGGTGGCTTTATTCACTATCGCTGGGAACTTTTTTCATTCTGCTTCCTCTGACCAGGTATCAGCACATTCCAACCGAGCTGTTCCTGATATTCATGCGCAACTCAGGGATCAGAACAGGCGACAGGACCGGTTCATTTTCTGAAGTACAGGTTTTTTCGTGCTCATCGTGCGGGATATGCATTGACCAGTGCCAGATGAATTTTTCAGCCGGTATTACAAATATGCAGTCAGTATACATGCTTAAGGCTATCCGCAACAATGGTAAGGCATTTGAATTAAGCCAGAACTGTCTGCTGTGCGGGCGATGCGAGGTTAGCTGTCCGGTCGGAATAGAGTTGTCGCCCATCAGGATGACTCAGCGGAGGGATCCTGGCCCTGAAAATACCTACAGGAATGTTTGGAAAGGCTACTTCAGGAAGAAAACCAATGGCACTATTCAGAAGAATGCCGGCGGGGCAGGTTTTAATTATCTCCCGCAGGTAAGGCAGGAAAAAGCGGATGTTGTTTATTTCGCGGGCTGCATGTCGCATCTCACCCCCGGGATAACAGGCTCGATGACTAAAATATTAGACGCATCAGGTCTGGACTGGTCATTCATGGATGAAGCAGGCGGAGTATGCTGTGGCAGGCCATTAATGCTTGCAGGTCAGGACAGGGAAGCAAGGGAGCTGATGAATTACAACTCACAGATGATAATCAAATCGGGCGCTCAAACCCTTGTTACTTCCTGCCCGATATGTTACAAGATCTTCAGGGAAAGCTATCATCTCGGCATTGAAGTACTTCATCATACCCAGTTCATTAAGAATATCATCGATAACGGGAGGATAAAGCTTGGATTCCTTCACAGAAATGTTGTATATCATGCACCATGTGAACTTGGTCGCGGCTCAGGGGTATATGAAGAACCAAAGGAGGTGCTGAAATATGTTGCATGCCTTGAAAAGACAGCATTTGACGATGAAAACTCATTATGCTGCGGCGGGAGCCTGGGCAATATCAGGCTGAGCAGTGCAGACAGACGTAAGATTGCAGCCAATACAGCTTCCCGGCTTACTTTAACTCAACCCGACAACCTTGCAACGGCTTGCCCTCTTTGCAAAAAGACACTCGCATCGGAAACTTCAGTCAAAGTGACCGATATTTGCGAAATTGTTGCCGAAGCCCTGGTTGCAGGCGAAGCGAGGGCCAAATCCAGGCCCAGGCAGAGCTTCGCTGTCAGGGAATCTGCCGGGATCTCCTGAAGGAGAAAATCACTATAATATTTTTGTCGCTGCGGCCAGAGGATTAATTTTTGTTTTCAAAAAATTAATCACCTCTTAATAAACATGTTTGCTCCTTTTTGTTTTTTTAGGAAACTGAATAAATACTCAAATTATGTTTAATTCGTTATTAATAAACCAGAATAGGAGATCAAATTTATGAGAATTAAAGTTTTAGCGCTTATCAGCCTGGGAGCAGGTCTGATAGTAGCATGCGGACATCAAACCGCTACGGATAAAACAGATGCAAAAACTGTTTTGCAGCAGGATGACGGAACGCTGTCGCTCAAAATGGAAAGTGCTGCCCTTTACAACGACGTGATTGATCCTTCGAGCAACACTGCCGAATGGAATGTTCAGGTCTCAAAGCCCGGAAGGTTCAGGGTTTGGCTCTCAAGCGCAACCAGGGATACCACCGCGCTTGACTATGATAATCCGGTAAAGATCAATCTTATGGATAATGAGCTCAACGTTAATCCGGCATGTGACAAAGTCGTGCTAAATTCAGGTGAAGTCTCGTATCCGTTTTTCAGGGCTGACTCTTACGCGGGTTCACTTTACATATCTGAGCCCGGGGTGTATAATATCCAGGTGATCAGTGAGAAAGTACTTCCGAAGGACGCATTGGCCCAGAATTCAGAGGCTGCCGGCGATGGTACAAGGCTGATGTCAGTGATCCTGACGCCTATGACCCGCTGAGCTTCTGTTCAACCCACCTTCGAGCGTTGACAAACGCCCTCATCCAGGGCGTTATTTCGTCATTTCTTTTATCGTAGGGATAGTATCCGCATTGCCAGGGGAAATAAGCTCTTTCAAGATGTGGCATCATTACCAGGTGCCTTCCGTCGGGAGAGCATAATCCGGCAACATCATAATCCGATCCGTTGGGATTGGCTGGGTATGTGTTTTTGCTGAATTTGAGAACAACATTATATTTATTCTCACGATACGGCAGGCTGAACCGGCCTTCACTGTGTGCGACCCAGATACCAAGTTCCATCCCGGCCATATTTCCCATCATTACCGAATTGTTCTCAGGGATCCTGACATTCAGGAATCCTGATTCAAACTTGTCAGATTTGTTGCGAAGAAGTCTGGGCATTTTCCGGTGACGGGGGTATATCAGACCGAGTTCGGCCATCAGCTGGCAACCGTTGCAAACCCCGAGTGATAACGTATCGCGCCTTGCATAGAAATTCAAGAGAGTTTTACGGGCTTTTTCATTATACATGAATGCACCAGCCCAGCCTTTGGCAGAACCCAGGACGTCAGAATTTGAAAATCCTCCAACGAAGACGATCATATTGATATCCTCGAGTGTTTCCCTGCCGGCAATGAGATCGGTCATATGGACGTCCTTAACATCAAACCCTGCAAGCCAGAGTGCATAAGCCATTTCCCGGTCGCCGTTCACGCCTTTTTCCCTGATAATTGCCGCCCTGATTCCGGAACGCTTTTTTCTGTCAGGAGAAATTCCAAGCGACCTGAAATCTCCGGCGAAGTCGAGGTGATCGGGATTGAGCGCATGATTACTGTAGTTCCGGTACCTTTCAAGTGCAAGCTCAGGTCCGCTTTGCTTCCTGTCGAGCAGATAGGATGTTCTGAACCAGACATCCCTGAGGTTATCGATATCAAAAGAAAGCCTTACTTCATGGTTTATGACACTCAGGGATCTCTCTGATACCGGATGGCCTAACGAAAAATAGGAAATGCCATGCTCCAGAAGATACTCTGCAGTTTCATCGAGGTCCCTTACCTGGACCAGTATCCCCGGATTCTGACTAAAAAGTATTTTTACTGTATCCTTTTCATCAAGAGCTGTCAAATCAACTGACAAACCACCTTCTGTGTTTGAAAAGCACATTTCAAGCATCGTGGTCAGCATGCCGCCTGCAGAGATATCATGGCCCGACAGTATCCTGCCTTTCCTTATCAGGTCCTGCACTGCATTAAAAACATCAGCGAAATAAGCCGGATCTTTTACCATGGGAGCTTCTTCACCGACAGAGTTCAGTACCTGTGCAAAGCTGCTTCCACCCAGCCTGAATGAATCGCGGCTCATGTCAATGTAAAGCAGGCTGGTATAGGGATCATTTACCAGTACCGGTTCAACTATCTTCCTGACATCGCTGACCTCACCGGCTGCAGAAATTATTACAGTGCCGGGAGAAAGGACCACCTGATCCCCGTAATTCTGAGTCATTGACAGACTGTCCTTTCCGGTCGGAATATTAATTCCCAGATCAACGGCAAAGCTGCTGGCTGCCCGAACTGCCTGGTATAGCCGGGCATCTTCGCCCGGATTTTTGCAGGGCCACATCCAGTTTGCAGAAAGTGAAACGCTTTTAAGCTTATCACTGAGAGGTGCCCAGATAATATTGGTGAGTGCTTCGGCTATGGAAAGGACCGACCCGGCTGCGGGATCAATGAGCCCGGCGGCCGGAGCGTGACCAATGGATGTGGCCATACCGTATTTCCCCCTGTAATCGAGGGTTATTGCACCAAGATCATTAAGTGGAAGCTGGAGCGGACCTGCACATTGTTGCTTTGCGAGACGGCCGGTTACTGACCTGTCGACCTTGTTTGTAAGCCAGTCCTTGCATGCGACCTCTTCGAGCTGTAAAACCAGCTCGGTATATTCGGGGATCAGGTGTTGTTCATACCTGGCATTTTTGAACTGATTTTTAACAGTGTCGTCGGTCAAAGTCGTCCCTGGCGGATCTCCGAAGAGTGCCTCAAGTGCGATGTCAATTGGTTTTTCACCGGTAAGGCTGTTTTCAAAAGTAAACTGATGGTCACCTGTTATTTCGCCAATGATATAGATTGGAGCCCGTTCCCTTTGAGCGATCCTTAAAAGTGATTCTATATCAGTTACTTTCATTACTAGCCCCATCCGCTCCTGTGATTCATTGCCGATGAGCTCCCTGGCTGAAAGAGTGGGATCGCCGACCGGCAATTTGCTGATATCGATCCTGCCACCGGTGGCTTCGACCAGTTCTGACAGGCAGTTAAGATGGCCCCCGGCACCATGATCATGGATGGAAACTACCGGATTTTTGTCAGACTCGCCCAGTGCCCTTATTGCATTATATACCCTTTTCTGCATCTCAGGATTGGCCCTCTGAACAGCGTTCAGCTCGATCGAACTTTTGTACTTACCGGTATCAACCGATGAGACTGCACCGCCGCCCATACCTATCCTGTAATTATCTCCTCCAAGCAGGACTATAAGATCACCCTTTTCAGGAATGCTTTTAGTGCTGTCTTTCTTTTTGCCGATGCCGATACCTCCGGCAAGCATTATCACCTTATCATATCCGTAATTCTTCAATCCCTCGAAATGCTCAAACGTAAGAACTGAGCCACAGATAAGAGGCTGACCAAATTTGTTGCCGAAGTCGCTGGCACCATTGGATGCCTTTATAAGAATATCTTCGGGAGTCTGATACAGCCAATGCCTTTCAGCTGAAGCCTTTTCCCATTCCCTCGGGCCGTCAGGCCGTGGATAGGAAGTCATGTATACAGCGGTCCCGGCGATCGGGAATGCACCTTTGCCACCAGCGATCCTGTCGCGTATTTCACCTCCTGTGCCTGTCGACGCTCCGTTGAAAGGCTCAACCGTTGTCGGAAAATTATGTGTCTCTGCCTTTAATGAAAGAACCGATTCAAATGATCTCACTGTAAAGTAATCGGGCTTATCCTGTCTGTCAGGGGCAAACTGTTCAACAACAGGTCCCTGAAGGAATGCGCAGTTGTCCTTGTATGCCGAGATAACCTTATTGCGGTTGAAGTGGGTTGTGTCCTTTATAAGCTGGAAAAGAGTCGAATCCTTTTCTTTTCCATCAATGACGAATATGCCGTTAAATATCTTATGCCTGCAATGTTCGGAGTTCACCTGCGAAAATCCGAAAACCTCACTGTCGGTAAGCCTGCGTCCAATTGATTCAGACAGGTTTTCAAGATAAGTGATCTCATCCTTATTCAGGGCAAGACCTTCCTTATCATTGTAGCTGGTTATGTCGTCGATGTAAATTATTTTTTCAGGGATGCGATCAATAGTGAATATCCCCTGATCGAGGCCTTTGTATTTTGCCTGAAGCATCGGATCAAAATGCGGACCGGTTGAGGTGCTGCGGGTGAATTCCTCTATCCTGAAAATGCCGGAAATCCCCATATTCTGGGTGATTTCGACAGCGTTGGTGCTCCATGGCGTAACCATCTCCTTCCTGGGACCGGTAAAAGTCCCTTTTACCGCTTTCTGGTCCATTATAGTGGCATTGAAAAGCCATGTAAGCTTGTCTGTATCAGCAACTGCCGGATTGCCCGAAGCTCCGACTGCTATTATGTTGCCTGACAGGGCTTTAAAAAACAAAATCATTGTTAAGGTTTAATAATCTGATTTAAAATATGATAAAGTTCCATTTGCCGACATGAAAAATAGTCACAAATATAATGGTATTTATTGAGCCCGTTTAAGACCGCTTCTTTCAAGTAAGGCATCAATTGAAGGTTCCCTTCCCCTGAACCTTACATAAAGGTTCAGCGGTTTGTCAGTCCCGCCTTTTTCAAGGATATGTTTTCTGAACGACCCTGCGATCTGACTGTTGAAGATCCCGGATTCCTTAAAATGCCGGAATGCATCTGCATCAAGAACCTCAGCCCACTTGTAACCATAGTAGCCTGCTGCATAGCCGCCACCAAACAGGTGGGTGAATGAGCAGCTCATATTGGTCGATTCAACTTTTG
>JBAVOD010000056.1:0-4189 GCA_049691735.1 Bacteroidales bacterium | reverse complement strand
GGCATTCAGGGCAAGGAACGACAAGCTTAACAGTATCCTCAACATAATTGAATCAGACTATGTCGATTCGGTCAGCCGGAGCAACCTCATTGAAGCAGCCATCCCTGCTATACTCCACAGGCTTGATCCTCACTCGGTATATATTCCTGCAAGGGATCTTGCAAGGGCGAATGAGCCGCTCCAGGGAAATTTCGACGGGATAGGGATCTCATTCAACCTCCTCACTGATACCATACTGGTAATTAACACTATACCCGGAGGACCATCTGAAAAAATGGGACTTCTGGCCGGCGATAAAATCATTTTTGTCAACGATTCGCTTGTTGCGGGAAGGCATCTCAGTGAAGAAAAGGTGATGGGAATGCTAAAGGGACCAAGGGGGACCATCGCACGGGTAAAAATTCTCAGAAAGGGATACGGGGACCTGTTGCCATTCGAGATCAAAAGGGATAAAATACCAATATACAGCGTTGATGCAAGCTACATGATTGACAATCATATAGGATTCATCAGGATCAATAACTTCGCCATCACTACTTACGATGAATTCATGACTCATCTCAGGGATCTCAAGGCTAACGGAATGACAAGCCTCATTCTTGACCTGCGTCAGAATTCGGGCGGGGTTATGGAGTCAGCCATCAAGATCGCCAATGAGTTCCTGCAGGAGGGCCAGATGATTGTCTACACCAAGGGCCGGTCACAGCCCAGAAATGATGCAAAGGCAACCGGGAAAGGGGAATTTGAAACGGGCGACCTGGCGATCCTTATAGATGAATACAGCGCTTCAGCCAGTGAGATCCTTGCCGGCGCCATCCAGGACAACGACAGGGGGACAATTATTGGAAGGCGGTCATTTGGTAAAGGCCTTGTTCAGGAACCTGTTCCCTTCGCTGACGGATCGGGGATGCGGCTTACAATCGCAAGGTACTATACTCCCACAGGCAGATCAATACAGAAACCTTATAAGGACGGCTTCGATAAGTATTTTGATGATCTTAATTCACGGTCAAGACATGGTGAGCTGGAAGTCTCCGACTCAATCCATTTCCCCGACTCGCTGAAATTCACCACTCCCCGGGGAAGGGTTGTTTACGGCGGTGGAGGGATAATGCCCGATATATTTGTGCCGGTTGACACTTCCGGCGTGTCCCCCTACTTCATGGCAGTCCAGCCGCTCATTTACAGGTTTGCACTTAAATATACCGAAAGCAACAGGGAAACCCTGAAGAAGTATACTGACGTGCGGGAATTTGAAAAATATCTTGACGGTCAGGACCTCCTGAGTAAGTTCACCTCATATGCTTCAACGGGCGGAGTTAAAAAGAACCCCGAAGGCCTTAAAATATCAGGAAAGATTATCCGGACCCAGCTCAAGGCATATATTGCCAGGAATATTCTCGATAATAAGGGTTTCTATCCGATCTGGGAAGAACTGGATACCACCCTGAAAAGCGCTGTCAGCTACCTTCAGAATAAGAAGCAGTCCTGAATATTATGCAACCTCGTTGATGAATTCGGACAAGATCTGCACCGAGCGGTCTTCTTCCTCAATAAAGCCCATGTGCCCCGAATTTTCGAGGACAACCACTCTCGCATTTGAAGGAAGCCTGACCCTCGACTGAATGGTATCGTATGGAATGTGGATATCAAGCTTCCCCAGTATCCAGAGGAGCGGGATCTTTCCCTCTTCCATCACCCCCACCCTTGACGGCCTCGACATCATGCCCTTCAGGGCCGCAATTATACCCTCATCCATGATACCCGAAGCAATGTCGTTCGAACGGCTGACAGCCTCACCGAACCTGCTGAGGTTTGAAGCTGCAAACATCCGCGGGATATTCTCAGAAATGATCAGGTACTTTTTACCTGACCTCACAATCAAGATCTCCCTCTCCCTTTTCATCAGTGTTTCAGGGGAGTCGGCAAAAGGATGGGAATGAAAAAGGCAATAACCCTTAAGTAAGTCAGGGAAAAGCCCGGCGAAAGCAAGAGTGACATAACCTCCCATCGAATGCCCAGCAATTACAGCCTTTTTTATGTTGAGGCTCCCGAACAGTCCCCCGACAGCCCTTGCCATGAATTCCATGCTATGCCGGTCGCTGTATACTGCCGAGTTTCCATGTCCGGGAAGATCAACGGAAATGACCCTGAAGTTCTCAGCGAGCTTTTTCGAAAACCCTCTCCAGATCTCAGATGATTCAAGATAGCCATGAAGAAGGACCACTGTCTCACCTTCACCGGCATCGGTATAATATATTTTACCTCCGTTGTACAGGATGTAATAATTCATTTCCGGCCCCATTTATACACAATTTTTAAATTAGTCAGACATACTGTTAAATCAACGTTCCACTAAATATAATTAATCATTAAATATTGTCAATATAATTAATAAAGATTATTTTTATAATTAAGATTGCTGCTCTTTTTAAAATGATATATCCCTTCCGGTTTTACTCATTGTTAAATTCCAAATAACCAATGAATAAAGTACTCTTTTCCTCTTTATCCAAAAAATTCGTCATGGCACTCGCAGGAATTTTCATTATCCTGTTCCTCCCTGTCCATCTCGGGATAAACCTGCAACTTCTGAGACGGGAACCTGAGACCTTTAACAAGGCAGCTCATTTCATGGCAACCTTCCCTGTGATCAGGGTGATTGAAGTGACCCTTTTTCTCTCAATTCTGGTCCATATTACCTGGGGTATTATAGTTCAGATAAAGAACTGGCTCTCACGCCCGATACGTTATGCAAAGCCTGTAAAGACCGAAACCGTGTTCTTTTCGAGGTTCATGATCTGGACCGGGGCTTGCATCCTTACATTCTTTGTGATCCATTTTTTCAATTTCTTCTTTATAAGGCTTGGAATTGTTCAGGGCAACCCTGAGGATTTCTACACGGCAGCTCATAAACTGTTCAAGATACCTCTGTACGATTACATATATCTTGCGTGTTTCGCACTTTTGGGTCTCCATCTTTTCCATGCATTCTCCTCGGCTTTCCAGACACTCGGACTGACTC
Organism: Bacteroidales bacterium; assembly: GCA_049691735.1. Taxonomy (GTDB): domain Bacteria; phylum Bacteroidota; class Bacteroidia; order Bacteroidales; family VadinHA17; genus LD21. Next base: position 1,164 of record JBAVOD010000056.1, on the reverse strand, counting down.
ACAGGATCTGGAGACCGGTTGTTGATGCAGTTGCATGGATCTACGCTATCGCAATCCCGATTGGATTCGCTACGATAGCGATAATACTCTGGCAGTTCAGATAGAAAATCATATTAACATGGCAAAACTTGATTCCAAAATACCTGAAGGCCCTCTTGCCCAGAAATGGACAAGGTACAAAGCCTCAGTAAAGCTTGTAAATCCTGCAAATAAAAAGAAACTCGATATCATTATCGTCGGGACCGGTCTGTCGGGCGCAGGCGCTGCATCTGCCCTTGGCGAACTTGGATATAAGGTTAAGGTTTTCTGCTACCAGGATTCACCACGGAGAGCGCATTCGGTTGCAGCCCAGGGGGGAATAAATGCGGCAAAGAACTATCAGAATGACGGCGACAGCGTTTTCAGGCTCTTCTACGACATGATCAAGGGAGGCGACTACCGGTCGCGTGAAGCCAACGTGTACAGGGCAGCAGAGGTGAGCAACCAGGTAATCGACCATTATACCGCCATCGGGGTCCCGTTCGCCCGCGATTACGGAGGTACCCTCGACACAAGGTCATTCGGAGGGGTTCAGGTTTCAAGGACTTTTTATTCAAAAGGCCAGACCGGCCAGCAATGCCTTCTTGGCAGTTACTCTTCGCTTAACAGGCAGATCAAAAAAGGCAGCGTTGTGATGTACCCCAGAAGGGAGATGCTCGACCTTGTAGTGATCGATGGCAAGGCCAGGGGGATCATAACCAGGAACCTGATCACCGGCGAAATAGAACGCCACTCGGGCCATGCTGTTGTGCTTGCGACCGGCGGCTACGGTACCATTTACTATATGTCGACCCTTGCAGTCCATTCAAATGCCTCTGCAGTCTGGAAAGCGCATAAAAAGGGGGCCTTCTTCGCCAATCCAAGCTTCCTTCAGATCCATCCCACATGCGTGCCCCAGCTTAACCAGTTCCAGTCAAAGCTGACCCTGATGTCCGAATCGCTGAGAAATGACGGACGCATGTGGGTGCCTATAGCCAGGGGAGATAAAAGACCAGCAAATTCAATACCTGAGGAAGAACGTGATTATTACCTCGAAAGACGTTATCCTACTTTCGGAAACCTTGTCCCGAGGGATGTTGCATCCAGGGCCACAAAGGAGCGGTGTGATGCAGGCTATGGTATAGG
>JBAVOD010000055.1:0-10461 GCA_049691735.1 Bacteroidales bacterium | reverse complement strand
CTGTCACTCCAGCGGACCATCTTATAATCAAGGAGGACAAATTCAGCGATATTATCAGGAAGAGTTTCGATTTTGCTGAAAAGAATCCTGCCCTCGTGACGCTTGGGATCAAGCCTGACAGTCCTGAGACAGGCTATGGTTACATTCAGGCCGATCTGAAAAAGCCTGTTAACGGATATACGAACCTTCTTAAGGTAAAGACATTTACCGAAAAGCCTGATATGGAGCTGGCTAAGGTCTTTCTTGAAAGCGGCGACTTTTACTGGAACTCGGGGATCTTCATCTGGAGCATTAATTCAATCCTTTCAGCGATTGAAAAGCATCTGCCCGATATGTTTGCAGCATTTGAGGAGGGCAGGGAAGCATTCGGCACACAGGAGGAACCAGGGTTCATTGGAAAAACTTATGCCGAATGCAGAAGCATATCAATCGATTACGGGATCATGGAAAAGGCGGATAATGTCTATGTGATGTGCACTGATATAGGATGGTCTGATCTGGGTACATGGACTTCGCTGCATGAGCACTCAGAGATAGACAAGAAGGGAAATTCAAAGGTGAGCGGCGATGTATTCACATATGACAGCAAAGGCAACATCTTCAATATCAGCCCGGGAAAGATAGCCGTGATTCAGGGCCTCAGGGATTTTATAGTTGTTGATTCGGGTGATGTACTTCTGATAGTAAAAAAGGATGAGGAGCAGAATATCAAGCACTACCTTGAGGATGTGCGGAATTCAACAGGCGATAAATACCAATAAAAAAAGGCTGCTCCCGCAGCCTCTTTTGTTTTCTAGTACTCCCACAGATCATGTTCGATATTGAACAACTCGGTTTTGAGCCGCTCTGCTTCGAACAATCCGGCTTTCCCCACTGTGTACTGATTTATTTGGCGGTCATCATATACGTTTGATTCACCAAAGATGATGCTTCCGAACCTCCTCTGCATGAACAGGTCATCATAGGAGATCCTCTGTGCATCGTTGTTTGCGACGAATGCCTCATTCTTTGCAAGTATATCACGGAGGTCATCGAATTTTACCCAGAACAGGGGCTTATGCATTGCACGCCCAAGCTGCTGGTCATAACCCATCCAGATTGGTTGCATGCCGATTATCCTTACGTCGAGCCTTGACAGCTTCTTGTCGAAATACCATTCTTCATATATAAGCAACTGTTTGACCTCCTCGGGTTTGGCGGCAACGGTTATGGTCGAATCTCTTGATAATCCCTCTGCATTCAGCTGAATGGTCTCAACCTTGGTCCCGGCTCCCATATTTGTTTGAATTTCGTCGTAAGTGGTCGGCATATTGGTATCAAGAGGTGAATAAGCAGCAAGCCTGTTCGCCCTTATTTCCTCAAGGATAATATTTATAAGGCTTTTCCTGCCATCCTGGGTCTGCCTCGTCGGATAATATAGAGGCTGATTGATTTTTTCCCTCAGGTCGATAAGTCGCCAGATCTTTTTTGAATATGCGACATCAGCTTCTCTCAGGTAGGGATATTCGATCTTTTTATTATCCGGCATTGATTTCTGGTATATATCTCCAAACGACTGTGCGTTCGCAAGACCACCGATTGCCAGGATGATTATTCCAAAAAAGACTTTCTTATTCATTGTCATATACTTTATTTTTCTAGTCAATCTTAAGTATTATCGGATTCAGATCCATTGATCTCCCGTCAGGAGCAAGCGCCTTGATATCTTTTATGATAAGGTTCCTTCCCCTTGTAAGCCTGCCAATAAGATTCTTCTGCTGCGAAGTCAGTGCATTGCTTGTGCTGAGTTCTTCAAAATCGCCCCTGTTATCTGTATACAGGACAGTAAAGCTTGTAACCTTGTAGAAGAGATCGAACTCAAAATCTGGTTGTGTTGCATATACCCCTGTCTGGGCAGCTGCAGTATTTTTGGTAATGTTACCCGTATTTTTTCCTGCAAAAATTGCTACAGGAGGTGGGACCGGTTTGACCCTGAATTCAATAGGAGGATACCTTGTGGCTTTGCCGCTGGCATCCTTTGCAGATACAATTATCTGTACATTCTGTCCCGACCTTGTGGGTACAATTGACCAGTTGCCTCTGAAAAATTCACCTTTTGAATTTTTGACCTTTTGAGTGCTCATTGTGCCGTTTACAGCTGATACACTTAAGTTATTGGGACTTACACCAGGAACGGAAACGTCGATCGGATTGGCGATTCCTGCATACATCACGTTCATGGCTGTTGGTGAGACCACCACGTTAGGTTCGCCAACATTATATGTGGCATCAAACGGATAGGTCTTGGTCGTCCCGTCAGGCCCTTTAAGGGATATTAAGCCGCCCCATTTTCTGGCGCCGACTCCGGTTGCCCGGACCTTGTAGATCCCGCGCCCCTGTTCATCCCTGGCAAGTTCAGTGCCGTTAACTGTTACGACAGGTAGCTGGGTAGTATCGGTACCCATCATGAATACGGCAGCCTCGTAGTCGCTTCCGGAAGTCACGTAGTTTGAGGTTGGTATGACAATCGGAATTAGCTTATTCAGTTTGAAAGCAGCAGCGTCGATCTGTGAATAGAGGTAGTTAAGCACTTCAGTTTCAGCGTTCCTGACATCGACCTGCATTTTGGAAAGGATTGTGATCACAGCGACAAGCGGAAGGGTCTGGAAGGTCATGTTTTCCCATTTGGTTGGCTGGCCATCCGGATCGCGTCCATCATCGGTATTAAGGCTGGAGCGGAGTGCCACTTCAGCCGTCGGATTCTTACCGTCAAGAGTTGTTATGAGGAATTCACGGTATTCATTCACCAGAGCCTTCAGGGTATTTGCCTTTCCGTTCTCATTTGCACCGATCAGGATCTGCGAGGGAATATTGTTGTCGTCAATTTTCTTTACCTGTTCAATAACAATCTCTCTGCCGTTTACAGCGGGAGAATCTTTCCCTTCAGCTTCCGTCACAATCTCGAGCTTGAGGTCCTGGATGAAATTATAGACCTCGTCAGCCCTTGTTTTTACATCATAGGCAGTGGTCTTGAACTTTCCGGCCTTTGTCGGATTTTCAGCGGCTGCCCTGTCAAACTCAGCGTAAATGAGGTTGTTTTTCGCAATATAGTTTGCCAGTGTAGTAGTAAGACTCCTATCAACTTTTTTAAATGCCTCCACGGCCTCCTTTGATACGTTAAGTGCAAGCATAGCAGTGAGGATCAGGTACATCATCCCGATCATTCTTTGCCGTGGCGATAGCCTCTCGTGAGCCATTTCTCAGGTGTTTAGGTTTTTGTTTAAAATGTCACGTTACTTAACATTCATTGCTGTAAGCATGTTCCCATACACACTATTCAATGCCGTCAGATTATCGTTAAGTTTGGTGATCTGCTCACGATATTTTTTCGTATCGCCTGCTGAATCAGTGAGATCTTTCATTAAGGTCTGTATACCTCTGTAAAGGGATTCAGCTTCTTTCATGTGACCGTCGGCGCCCCTGCGCTGAAGTTCGTAGACAGTGTTCAGTGCCGAAAGGTTCTTATTGAGTACTTCAAGCTGTTGCTGGTATGATTTACCACCGGCTTCAATAACTGATATTGAATCAGCCATCTTACCGTAGTTGGAGTTTGAATCATTTATCACCTTTGCCGTTGCCTGGTAAGTATCCGACAGCTTGCTGAGCGAATCGTTGGCTGAGTGGATTGTATTCATATATTTTGCAGATGCAGCCGATACATCACCCATCACATTGATATTGGATGTTGTGTCGCTGAGTTTCTTCATGCCAACCCCGAGCTTCTGAAAAAGATCAGGTGTGATTTCTGCCCGCTCAAGCATCTCATCAAATTTTGAAAGAGCCACAGAACCTGCGCCTCCTCCGCCGAATCCGACCTGTCCGCGGTAACCCGGGTCGTGCGAACCTATTGAACCAGGTTCTTCGTCGGTCATTCCTGCAAGTTCGGGGTAGACAAGTGTCCAGTCCACATCTTCGTGCAGGGGTTCAAATGCAGAGAAAAAGAAGATTATTGATTCTGTGAAGAGTCCGACGGCAAGCATTGTCCCGGCGCCATGCCAGTGCTGGATTTTAAACAGGGCACCAACGATTACAACTGAAGCACCAATACCATAAAGTTTGGCCATGAAGCTTTTCCAACCGCTGCTTTGTACTAATTCTGATAGGCTCATTTTACCTGATGTTTTTAGGGGTTATTTATATTATTGATTTACTCCGATATATGATCTTACGTTACGGAATCCGATAAATGACTTGGTTGAGTCCTGGAATTCATAGTCCCTTGTACTTGTTTCGAGATAATAAGCTATATCCTTCCATGATCCTCCCCTGATCACCTTTCTTTTCAGTACCGGAGGATCCTGTGGTCTTGCATTGTATTCATAGTTGGGGTTAAGATCGTGCTGGAAAATGTATGCTGACGGATGGTATGCACAGCATGTCCATTCCGCCACGTTCCCCGACATATCAAACAAACCGTATTCATTTGGCTCATATGAGCCAACTTTTGCGGAGTAGACTGATCCGTCGTCGATATAGTTACCGCGAAGGGGTTTGAAATTGGCAAGGAAGCAGCCGCGGTAATTACGTGTGTACGGACCGCCCCAGGGGTACATTGAGAGTTCAAGACCGCCCCTGGCTGCATATTCCCATTCTGTTTCAAGAGGAAGACGGTAAGCCTGAACGTCGGCAACATTATTTTTTCTGAGAGAGCTGTTCATATAGTCGGTCCTCCATCTGCTGAAAGCAGTAGCCTGGACCCACGATACACCAACAACAGGGTAATCGTCAAATGAAGGATGCCAGAAATAAAGATCGGCCTGAGGATCATTGAATGAGTAGGTGAAGTCCCTGATCCAGCACAGGGTATCAGGATAGATGTTGACAGTGTCATGCCTTATGAATGATGAACGGTTCCTTACATCAGCCACGTTGCCGCTGCGATCGGTGACTTTTCCGACATACTTACCCGTATTGTTTGCATAGTCAAAGACGTACTTCGATTTTGCAGCCTGCTGGTAATCGACCCAGAAGTAGGTAAAGTTCAGTTTCCTGATGTCGATCTGTTTTTTCCCGTTGAATCGTTCCTCGGGAGGATAATACATCTCTTCGAGGACAGCTGCAGTGGTTTCTTCCTTAGGATCAATTTTTTCTGACCAGTTGATCACGTAAGGTTCTATCACATTCCCGTCCTTGTCAGTCACAAAATATTCACGATCGGGGACCTGTGCTTCGCCAAGCTTGGTCCTGAGGATGGAATCGCGTACGTAATATACGAACTGGCGGTACTTGTTATTTGTGATCTCAGTCTGATCCATCCAGAATGCTTCGACAGTAACAGTTTTTGAGATGCTGTTCTGCGCAAAAACGGCATCCTGGTCACTGGGTCCCATTGTGAAACTTCCGGCAGGAATGAAAGCCATTTCCAATGGTTCTGGTTCGAAGAAATTCTTTCTGCCGGGAACCCCTGTAAGTTCTCCGTTATTGGACGATTTACATCCGCTTAACAGGACTATCACTATCAGAGCCGCAAGGATTACCTTTTTCATATTATTTAAAAGTTTTGTATTGCAAGTATTTTATTTTCCAGTTATTTATAAGAACCGTATGCTTTTGTATCTCATCGGGCTTTTGGCCATGCTGATGTCGAAACAATAATTAACCATGAACTCGTGTGACCCGCTTGTATTCTTTCTTATCTCGGAAGTCGGGAAATCGTATGCATATCCGACTCTTATCCCGTTAAACAATTCTATCCCAACAATCCCTACCAAAGCATTACCGGGTCTGTAAGAAACGCCCCCCCACACCTTTTTATTGTATCTCAGCAAAGAAGTTACAGAAAATTGTATTATCCTGCCGTCGCTCATTGCGTAAAGTGAGGGGAGAAGTTCAAGCGATGGGCTCGGGAGCTGAAGAATATATCCGCCGGTAAGGTAGTAATGCCTTGTAAGAAAAGTCATTCCTTTTGAAAATTTAACCGTCGGACGCGTAATGTGAGTTACCGAAAGGCCTCCGTAGTATTTGTCGGTCTTGTAGTAGATGCCCAGTCCGCCGTCAAAAACAACTGTGCTTTCCTTGGTATCGGGTATAAGCGGATCGCCCGGATATGGTGTATACACATCTCCGGTCGGTATTTCCCAGTGAGGGTCAAGTGTCATATCAAACATGCCGGCATTGAGCCCGATGCCCAGTTTGCCTTTTCCTACCTCGGCTATATATGTATATATAAGGTAAAGACTGATGTCCTTGTCAAAGCCGATGTTGTCATTTTCGACAACCAGCCCGACACCGCTTGGTATCTTGAAGGGTGCAACAGGGGCACTTACATTGAAAAGAGTGGTTGTAGGGGCACCTTTGAACCCCAGCCATTGCTGCCTGTTCAGGGCTGTAGCGCATATCATACCTGATGTCCCGGCGTAACCGGGATTAAAGGTGAGAGTATTGAACATGTAGTTGCTGGTCAGGGGATCCTGCTGCGACAAACATGGGAATACGATCAATACTAAGATTAGGAAAGTAATATTTAGTCTTTTCACTTCTTTAAGGATAGAATAAGCCCGCTAATAGAACCTGACAAAGATATTAAACTCTTAAAAGTATACAATTGTGATGATTTATCAGTAAAACTTTCAAACAATCCTCTGATCACTTTTCCACACGGTACCGGGGTATCATCTGAATAACGTAAAATTTGGTAAAATGTTGGAATTTTCAGGACTTAATTCTGCGGGCCGCCTTTACCCATCTGTCAGGCACTTCATTCCTGTTGGCCTGCAGATAATCCTCGTGCGAGCAGGCGACGTACTGACTGCTTCCGGCTTCGTCTGTCAGCTCCATCCACCATCTTTCAGTAAGATTGCTCCTGAGAAAGATCACGTCATCGTCAAGACCTGTAATCCTCACATGGTATTTGATGAATCGTCCTGTGTTGCTGCTGCTTAAAACAGGCGTTTCGTACTGCTTCTGCGAAAAGCCTTCAAGGAAAAACCAGATTATCTGGGCTGCAAGTCCTGTAGTCTGGGATCTGACGTCAAGTCCGGGGATTACGTCAAATAGTCCGAATACCTTAAGGTTATCGGATATCCCCGCATATCTGGCCAGCAGGCATATTTCTTCGCCATAGAATCCATTGGGCGAGGGGATACCGGTCCCGGGAGCATCCGACTGCCTGACGGCTGAGATATCGAATACAGCAACATCCGAATCCCTGAATAGCGGTTCTGTCAGGTAGATCGCCTGTCTGACATCACCGATCCTCACCAGGGTCGAATGGCGCCTGTCAAACCTGTTGAGCACCTGCTGGTCATTCAGGTAGGTCTGGTAACCAATATTGATGTACTGGCTGAAAGTGCTTTTGGTGTTATTCACTATCCTGTTGAGAAAACTGAAGGAATCGGGGATATCAGGCTCATTGCTGAAATCGATCCTGGGATCCACTGCTAGCAGGGTGTATTTTTTCTTCAGCCTCGACAGGGCCCTGTCGGCGGCAGTCACAAGCGCGCTGCTTCCGCCAATTATCACAGGGAATATGTTTTCATTCAGAAGTATGGCAAGGACATCAGTCAGCCCGGCAAGCGTATCTGAAAATGCAGCCCCCGGCTTCATATTTCCAAGGTCGATGATCCTGGTTTTTCCCGGTACTTTTGCAAGCCTGTAAAGCTGGCTTCTTATGGCATCGGGGCCGCCCGACGATCCGCTGTTAAGCGAATTCCTTCCGTCAGGGACTCCAAGAAGCGCAACCTTATAGTTACCTATGCTTTTTATATTAACAGGGGTACTTTCGGTATTAACGCTTACAGTATGCGGGAATCCTGCGTTGCCGCCAAGATGCTCAAAGTCGGGCTTTTCAATTGATACAGGGTTAAGGTAGTCGTTAAGGTCAAGCATTGATTATTTTGCTTTTTTGGTTTTCTTGCTGGTCTCAATTATCCTTATGCAATCCTCCCTGGTGAGCTTCGCCGGATCGGTTCCCTTAGGAAGCCTGTAGTTGTTGTTATCCGATGCTATGTATGGGCCGTACCTGCCGTTCAGAAGCCTGATTTCGCCAAAATCCTTCATCACTTTTTTGCTCTCGCCCTCCAGCTTCTCCTTAATGACCTCGGCCGCCCTCTCAATGGTTATTGAATAGGGGTCGTCAACACCCCTCTTAAGTGAATAAAACTTGCTCCTGTACCTTATATAGGGACCGAATTTACCCATACCAATAATTGTCTCATCACCGTCAAGATTGCCGAGCGATCTTGGCAAACGGAACAGATTTATTGCTTCTTCAAGGGTGATAGTCTCGAGCAGCTGGTCTTTGGCCAGACTGGCATACCTTGGTTTCTCCGCGCTGCCCGATTCGCCCAACTGGGCAACCGGACCGAACCTTCCCATTCTGACAGAAACCTGCTCGCCTGTTTCGGGATGTTTGCCCAGGATCCGGATACCTGTCTTTCTGTCTTTTTTCTCAAGAGTGTTCTCAACGGTTTTATGAAAGGATGAATAGAATTTTTCAATCATGCCCGTCCATTTCAGCTTGCCCAGGGCAATCCTGTCGAACTGCTCCTCCACCTCTGCTGTGAAGTTGAAATCGACTATGTCGGGAAAATTCTCAACAAGGAAGTCATTCACTATCATGCCGATATCCTGGGGGAAAAGCTTTGACTTCTCCTTTCCTGCCACTTCGGTTTTGGACGATTCGGTGATCCGCCCTTTTTCAAGGCTGATGATCATTACAGGACGCTTTTCACCGGGCCTGTCCTCCCTCAGCACATACCCCCTGTTCTGGATCGTTGATATTGTGGGGGCGTAAGTTGAGGGACGCCCTATACCAAGTTCCTCAAGCTTCTTGACCAGGCTTGCCTCAGTATACCTTGGAGGAGGTGTCGTGTACTTCTGGGTTGCCGTAACCGAGTCGTAAAAAACATTCATCCCTTCTTTTACAGGAGGAATTGTACTTTTATCTTCATCCCCGTTCTCGAAATCTGTCGATTCGGAGTAGACCCTCAGGAATCCGTCAAACTTAATTACTTCACCTGTTGCTGTAAACATAACAGGCGAATTATTCATGGCTATTGAAATGGTCGTCTTCTCCACCAGGGCATCTGCCATCTGTGAAGCAATGGTGCGTTTCCAGATGAGCTCGTAAAGTTTCTTTTCATTCTGGTTGCCCGATATAGTCGGCGTATCGGGATAGGCTGGTCTGATGGCCTCATGAGCTTCCTGCGCGCCTTTTGATTTGGTTTTGTACTGCCTTGTTCTTGAGTATTTTTCGCCGTACTCCGAAATGATGACCTCACGCGATTTTGCGAGGGCAAGCTTCGACAGGTTCGTTGAGTCGGTCCTCATGTATGTTATTTTCCCTGCCTCATAAAGCTTCTGCGCTACCGCCATTGTCTGCGAAACCGAAAATCCCAGTTTCCGGTATGCTTCCTGCTGGAGGGTTGATGTAGTAAAGGGGGGTGCAGGAGATCTTGTACCCGGCTTTACAGTAATCGCTGAAACCTTGAACTGTGCGGTTTTACAGAGCTCAAGGAATCTGAGGGCTTCCTTTTCATCCGGAAATCTTTTTGAAGCTTCAGACTTGAGGAGGTTATTCCCTTCAGCCAGTTGATCCGGCCTGAAATTCCCGTTTATCCTGAACGATGATTCGGTGCTGAAAGATATAATCTCCCTTTCCCTTTCAACGATCAGCCTTACTGCCACCGACTGGACGCGACCAGCCGACAGCGCCGGCTGTACTTTTCTCCAGAGGACCGGTGATATTTCAAAACCTACAAGCCTGTCGAGTATCCGCCTGGCTTGCTGTGAATTCACAAGATTCATGTCAATCTGCCGCGGATTCTGTATCGCATCGGTTATTGCGTCCTTTGTTATCTCATGAAAGACAATTCTTTTTGTAGAAGGAAGGTCAAGGTTAAGCACGCTGAGAAGGTGCCATGCAATGGCTTCTCCTTCACGGTCTTCATCAGAGGCCAGCCAGATATGCTTCGAACCGGCAGCAGCTTTCTTCAGCTCGCTTACTACTTTAGCTTTTTCTTTTGGGATCTCATAATCCGGTTCAAAATTCTTTTCGATATTGATGCCCAGATTTTTCTTAGCAAGATCGCGGATATGGCCGAAACTTGATATCACTCGGAAATCTTTGCCCAGGAATTTCTCAATCGTCTTTGCCTTTGCAGGCGACTCAACTATCACAAGATTTTCGATCATATGCAGTGAAATTTATTCCTTAAAAAAACACGACAAAGTAAATCAATTAGGCACCAAACTTCAAAATAAACCGTTAAGATTCTTTATTAATTGCTATTTTTGGCCGAAATTTCACTTGCGAATGAAAGGCGGAACATCCCAAAAAAAATATCTGATCTGGTTCTGGGCAATATTCATGCTTCCCCTTATTATTGCAGTGTTTCTGTTCATTCTGATTTCAAGGGGAAAGATGGGCCCGATGCCATCGTTCAGGGAGCTGGAGAATCCTGAGTATAACCTGGCTGCAGA
>JBAVOD010000054.1:0-6261 GCA_049691735.1 Bacteroidales bacterium | reverse complement strand
GAATGAAATTCTGAAAAAGTTGCGTATCATCGTTTTGATTGATTAGGTATGATTAAAGACGTAATTTAAAAAAATTTGCTGCAAGGGGCGCAGAAGCTTATAGTCCCAATGTTTCTCGCAGATTTCCGCTGAGAATGTTGCAGGTTATTCCTAAACCTAAAGGGGTACAGGAAAGCATTCCCCTCCTGGATGGCATGTCCCTATTTTCGAAGAAGGCAAGCTCCGGGCACAAAGAGTATTAATAATTTATTATTTTTGTGTGCCCGGATTACCTTTCTTAGTTAAGCGATAATTCAGCGGCACGATGACCTTTGTGTCGCGATACGGTAAAAGAATTTTGGAGAGATGGCAGAGTGGTCGATTGCGGCGGTCTCGAAAACCGTTGTCCGCCAGCCGGCGGACCGGGGGTTCGAATCCCCCTTTCTCCGCCAAAGCCAAAATATTCCTGGCCGCAGTTGCGGCCAGATTTTATTTTACACGTAGCCGAGCCGTGCCCCGCACGAGTGAGGATATGTGTAAAATAAAAAAACATTGCGAGTTAAGCGAGCAAGGGAATATTTTGGCGTTGAAGCCCTCCCGCGGGGCGATCAACGAAGTTAATCCCCCTTTCTCCGCCAACGCTCCATGCAACTTAAGCCACAACCCTGTAAATAATAACGAAATAAGTAAGTATGCACTTTATAAAATACGGAATCGCATTGACCAATAAATAGCAAAAGTCTAAGCATAGAGGCTTCGGCAGATAAAGAATGGCAAATAGCTTAGGGTCAGAGCGAAAAGCTTAACCGGCCTGACAAGGCCGGAGGCCGCGAATAATAGTAACCATGGGTCAGCGAGTATACGAGCCAATCGCAAAATATCTTAACCGGCTGAACGATCAGAGATATTGTTATATTTGTCATGTAATTAATCAGCAATTTCTCATAATAACGCCCAAATCAATTGCATTTACAGGACGAAACTATCTTTGCAAAAACCCAGTTACACGACCAGTGAATTAACTAATCAAAATTAAATATCAATTACCGTGAAAAATTGTTTTAAAATGATGCTGATAGCCGGATTGTCCCTTTTGTCATTTACATCATGCCAAACCAGGACTGAAGTTGATAAAAACAATCCCTTCTTTTCGGAATACAACACACCGTTCAATGTTCCGCCATTTGATAAGATTGCTGCAAAACATTACATGCCCGCTTTCGAAAAGGGGATGGCCGAGGGACGCAGCGAGATCGCCGGCATCGTCGGCAATAATGAGGAACCGACCTTCGCAAATACTGTTGAAGCTCTCGACAAAAGCGGCGATCTGCTGAGCAGGGTTTCGATGGTATTCTTCGGGCAGTCATCTGCGAATACCAACGATTCGCTTAAGAAGATCGAGGTGGAGATCTCCCCCATGATGGCTGCATATGACGATGAGATAAGACTTAATCCGGATCTTTTCAAAAGGATCAAAAGTATTTACGATAACCGCGCATCATTTAACCTGAATCCTGAACAGACTTTCCTGCTTGAAAACCTGTTCAAGAGCTTTGTACGGAACGGTGCCAACCTGAGCAAACAGGACCAGGATACACTAAAGAAAATAAACCAGGAGCTTTCAGTTCTGACAGTCAAATTCAGTCAGAATGTTCTGGACGAAACCAATAACTACAAGCTGTTTATTGACAAAGCTGACCTTACCGGTCTTCCCGAATCTCTTGTAACTGCCGCTGCTGAAGTCGCAAAGACAGCAGGACAGGATAGCAAATACGCCTTCACCACCCAGAAGCCGAGCATATTCCCCTTCATGCAATATTCTCCGAACCGTGAACTCAGGCGTGAAATTTATAATGCCTATACCGGACGGGGCAATAACGGGAATGAATATGATAATAATAAAATACTTGCCGGCATCGTGAGGTTAAGGGCTGCCCGGGCAAAGCTGCTGGGCTATAAATCGCATGCCGATTACCGCCTTGAACTCAGGATGGCAAAAGATCCCGTGAATGTTTTCACACTTCTCAACCAGCTTTGGGATAAGGCAATCCCTGTTGCAAAGAATGAGGTTGCTGAAATGCAGAAGATCATCGACAGCGAAGGAGGAAATTTTAAACTTGAGCCTTCCGACTGGTGGTATTATGCCGAGAAACTCAGGAAGCAGAAGTATGATCTGAACGATGCCGAACTCATGCCGTACTTCAAGCTTGAAAATGTCCGCGATGGAGTCTTTGCCTGCGCAAGCAAACTGTTCGGTATCACATTTACTCCGATAGCCGATATCCCGCTTCCTCATCCTGAAGCACAGGCATATGAAGTCAAGGATACAAACGGACTTGATCTGGGAGTGCTTTATATGGATTTCCACCCGAGGGAAAGCAAACGCCAGGGTGCCTGGTGCGGTGCTTATCGTAGCCATCATGTCGTTGATGGGAAAACCGTTACTCCGGTTGTGACCACTGTTTTCAATTTCACGCGGCCAGGCGGTGAGACTCCGGCATTGCTGAATCTCGATGAAGTTGAAACGATGTTCCATGAGTTCGGACATGCTCTCGAAGGACTTTTCAATACCAACACTTATAACCAGACCTTCGGGGCAATGGATTTTGTTGAGCTTCCCTCACAGCTTAACGAACACTGGGCGGTAGAACCCGAGGTGCTAAATATGTATGCAAAACATTACCAGACAGGTGAATCTATTCCGGCCTCACTTGTGAAAAAGCTGACAGACAGCCGTTATTTCAACCAGGGATTCATCAACGTGGAGCTTTTGGCCGCTTCGCTTCTCGATATGGCATATTATACCCTTGAAGCCCCTGCAAATGTTGATATCCAGTCGTTCGAAAATGATTACTTCACAAAGACCGGGCTTATACCTGAGATCATTTCACGTTACCGAAGCACATATTTTCTTCATATAATCGACGGTTATGATGCAGGTTATTATTGCTACACCTGGGCTGCAGTGCTCGATAACGATGCCTTCGAAGCATTCAGGGAGAAAGGGATATTCAACAGGTCGGTGGCAACATCATACAGGAAGAACATCCTAGAGAAGAACGGTACCATGGATGCAATGCAGATGTATGTCAACTTCAGGGGAAGAGAACCGGAGATCGGACCACTGCTCAGGAACAGGGGATTGATACTTCAGGACAAGAAATAGATCCCTCCCGGGTTATCTGAACATCTTTTTAATTTCATCCAGGCTGGTTCCCGGGATCTTTAAAACAATGGCATCCCTAAGGTCCAACCTGCAGCCTGTAACCTGCAACAGGCAGATTATTATTATCATTTTCTTACTTTTGGTACACTATAATTTCCAATGGTTATTAAGACCACAAACATTTGCGGGCTTACATCAGAGGAGCTTGTCCCGCTGGTTGAACTGGCAGGAGGGAACAGCAGACACGCCGTTGAAGTTGCGACAAGCCTTTACAGGAAAAGGATTTTCAGCATCCCGGGTTTTGAAAAAGTCCCGAAAAGAGTAAAGGAAGCGCTCGCTGCCGGCTGCCGGACCGGTATATACTATCCTTCAGCTTCACAAAGGTCGGCTGACGGGACAGTAAAGTATGCCTTTATAAATGAAGAAGGATTAAGATTCGAAACAGTTTATATTCCCGGCGAAAAGAGGCGTACCGTTTGTGTATCGACCCAGTCGGGATGCCGCATGGGATGTCCGTTCTGTGTGACCGGTAAGTTCGGGTTTTACGGAAATCTTTCGGCCGGGGACATTCTCAACCAGGTGCTCAGTCTTCCTGATTCCGGTACTATATCGCATGTGGTGTTCATGGGGATGGGTGAACCGATGGACAACATTGACAATGTATTAAAAGCGTGTGATATCCTCTCCGCAGAACGTGGGCTGGCTATCAGCCCGCGAAAGACTACGGTTTCGACTGTCGGTATCACGCCCGGGATCCGGAGGTTCCTTGAGCGATCGGAATGCAACCTGGCTCTCAGCCTTTACTCGCCTTTTAAAAATGAGCGGATCATGATGGTTCCTGCCGAGAGGAAGTATCCAGTCAGTGAGATAATTAAAATGATCAGGAGCTTTCCGCTGGGCAAAAGGAGACGGATCAGCATAGCTTACATGATGATTGACGGGGTGAACGACACCGACGTGCACCTTACCGGCATCCGGGATCTTCTCCGTGACTCAGGGATCAGGGTCAATCTCCTTCCTTATCATTCGTTTTTGGGTGATGAAAATATCCCGTCATCGCCCGGAAGGATGGAACACTTCAAACACTTTCTGGTCACATCCGGAATTTCTGCCTCGGTAAGGAAATCGAGGGGACTTGACATTTCCGCGGCCTGCGGCCTTCTTGCATCAGGTCTGGCAGCAGACCATGATGCTATGATTTCGGATTGATCAGCTGGAACAGATATTCGTCTATATAGCCTTCGGAAGTCTTGATCCACTCTTTTTTAACACCTGCCTGTACAAATCCCTGCCTGTTGAAAAGATCTATGCTTTCGCTGTTTGTGGCAAGGATGTTGCAGAAAAGCTGGTGAAGCTGCAATGTTCCGAAACAGTAGTCAACAAGGCATTTAAGCGCCTTTGTGGCGTAGCCCTTTCTTCTGTACTCCTCATTGGCAATCAGAATTCCGATCCCGGCTCTCCTGTGAAAAGGATCAAAATCGAAGATATCAATTGTCCCGATAGTCACCTTATCGGAGCAATGATCTATCATCAGCCGGAGCTGGCCGGTCTCATAGATGTTCTTATGCGAATTCTTAAGATATCTCCTGAGGGTATACTTTGAAAACGGAGTAACGGTGTTGCTGACAATCCAGTAAGACTCATCATTTTCCCATTTGTACAACAATTCAAGGTCCTCCGGTTCCGGTGCACGCAGGCAGATATCTTTGTACTTCATTTCTGAATGTTTTGGCCTCTTTATTTGTTCTGCACGGTATTGATCTCCCTGATGAATGCGTCGCTGAAGTCCTTCCTGGCCTTTTCAAGCGCATCCTTGGCCTCCGCGATCGAGGTGAATTCCCCGTATAAATACTTGTAGAATCCGTCACCACCATTCATTTCCTTCACGCCCTCGTACCCCGGGAATACCTTCCTTATATCCAGAGGGTTCTTTGTTGCCTTGAGCTGGATTGAAAATACCTTGGTTATAATGGCAGGCTCTTCGGTCTGAAGTTCCTGGTTGATGAAAGCTGCATTATTTGCCAGGTCATACTGGTTTACGATGTATGCGTCCTTCAGGCCGTTGTCCTTCAGGTAGCCGAGATATGCAACCGCATCGGGCCTGTTGTAGAAGACTCCCAGAGCATAAAGATTGACTGAATCGGTCTGTATGGTCCGGACAAAAAGCATTTCATCCTTTATCAGGTTGTTGAAATAGCCCGGATAGATCTTCTCTTTGGTCTTGAGCAGAACTATGCTGTAGCGAAGCGTATGAGCCTGGCGCAGATGTTCGGGAGTATAGGCCTCCTGTCTCAGAACAACGCCGGTCTTCGGATTTACTATCCCGAATGTGACCCTTCTGTTGTATTTTCTTCCTTCCGGATTATCGGATCCGTCAGGATTGGTGTTGACAGCCGCGAAATTGGATTTGCCGAACGACTTTTTGATAAGGTTTGATGGATTAACACCCTGGGAAACAAGGTAGTTGATCACCGCCTGGGCCCGTTTATCGGCCAGTCGCCTGTTGTATTCTGTGCTTCCCTTTGCATCGGTATAACCTGCAACCTCAATCTTGAGGTCGGGGTAATTTATCAGGATGTTTTTGAGCAGATCGAGAGTTGGCTTCGCGGTTTCTGTCAGGTCGTATTTATCAAAGTCAAAGAGTATGTTCCTGATAGCCAGAAAGTCTCCTGCAGAAACCTTTTCAGGCACAAGCGAGGGATTTACCGGAATGTAATTGCCGGTAAAATAGAGCGGCAGGCTCAGGTTGATGGTATCGGTATGGTAGCCGTCGTGACTTGCATATACCTGATATTCACCCGGCTTGATCTCGAAATTGAATGATCCGTCAGGTGCCAGTGTTATGTTCTGGATTATTTCACCTGTCTTCAGGTTTTTGACAGTTAAAAGTGCTTCTTTGGGATCGACCTCCATGCCGTCATCAAGCTTCAGTGTCCCCGAAACCCTTGTGACCTCATCTGCAGGATCTATTGCAACTATTGCATAAATGTTCCTTGTATTGGTTTTTGCGTCAAACCTGCTTGCAACGAACCCGGGTGCATTATTGTTGAGCACAAACTGTGTATTCTCAAGAACCGTATTGAAAGCATAAGGCATTCCCACAGGCTGTGTCCAGG
>JBAVOD010000053.1:0-6968 GCA_049691735.1 Bacteroidales bacterium | reverse complement strand
GTGCACCGCGTGGTCACCCTGTATCCCTTTTTGCCCCCAACCCCCCAAATGGGGGCTTATCCATGTGCCTCTTTTTTGCCCTGCTTTGTCTGCTGTAGCTTTAGCGGAGGCAGATGCCCCGTGCAGTACTAATTTCCATTTAATTTAAAATTAACTCAATCTTAACGTATGCTCAATCAGGTTATCCTAAATTTCGGGTGCTGGATTTTGATCGATATAAAGGGGAATGTATCCCCGGGGATATATTGCAAATAAGGCGTAACCACTAAAAAAACAGATATGGAAACACTTCAGCCCCCAAAACCGAAGCATCTGACAAAACTCGTCAGGATTGATGAAACAACCTGGATTGAAACCAAAGCCGATGTGCCGGACGAAGTTGCCCGCAAAAGATTTCTTGATAAAGTAGCCCGGGCTTTAAATACTCCTCCCGTTGTAGCCGGAGCGCCCGGAGTGCCTGCAGTATAAATTCTATTTTTTGTAGTTGATCACCTCGTCAGGTTTCTTCCTGGAGGTTGCCGCCGAAACCGCATCGACGCTTTTATCAATATTGCCAACCCTCAGGACGACGACAGCCTTGTAGCCGGCCGGTATCTGGAAAAGATCCTTTTTTGAATTTATATTCCCTGCCGGGCTGCCGTATATGCGTGCACCAAGGCCGAGGCTGTGAGCCGCCACAAACATACTCTCGGTGGCAAGTCCGCAATCAAAATCAGGAGTTCCCTCCTGAGATTCAGTCCCTGAAACTATAATCAGAACATTACCGGCAACAATATTATTAATCGCCTCTTTCATTGTTGGTTCGTCTCTTATGACTGTGAACTTCCATGGCTGGATGTTCCTGGCACTGGGAGCCTTGATACCGCATGCCAGAATCAGATCGAGCTGCTGATCGGTTACAGGTTCCGTGATGTATGACCTCTCAGAGTATCCTGACTCAATTACTTTAGTAACACAGTTGCCGGTAACCTGGCCAATCATTTCAGGAGCCAGTAAAATGGCAATCAGAAGCAATGATAATTTTAATTTCATGTCAAACTGGTTTAATAGGTTAATACGGGTTGAGGGGCTTAAGTTAAACAATTTATTTGATGTAATCCGTGTCAGAGGGTAAATTGATGATAAGTAATTTGTCTGACTCCAATAGTCCGGGTTAGGAGAAACTGTCTAATTGTTAAACATTTAACACTTGTCTTTGTTTATACGAAAGAAAGGATGTTGATGATACCAGGATGGGATGCGGCGGATTACCGGTTGAGGGGCCGGTTCGAAAGGTGGCTGAAATAAATAAAAAGGCAGTGCGATTGAAATGATTTCATCTATAAATAAAATTAACTAGCTTTACCGGTGAATAGTTGATAACTGTACCTAATCAATAGCCTGATGAAGAAATACGAAAAAAAGACATTTTATTTCCTCCTCATTACGCTGATGATTATACTAATCGGATCGTGTAATAAAGACTCAGAGGATCCCGAATTGGCAGAGTCTTCAAACATAGCCGCGTTCCTTGCACAGTATCCCACACTGAATTTTGAACAGAAACCCAGCGGCTTGTATTATCTCGACGTTGAGGTTGGCACTGGTCTGCTCCCCGCAACCCATGATACTGCATTTATTTTCTACAGCGTCAGGCTTCTTGACGGCAGAATCCTTGACACCAATTTCGATACCTCCGACACTTTGATAATGCCTGTTAACGAAGGTCTGACGATAAGCGGATTTGAGGAAGGGTTGTCCTATATGCACGAAGGTGGCGAGGTATTGCTGCTTGTTCCCTCCAAACTGGCATATGGTGCCACAGGTGACATCTATGGGGTCGTACCTCCGTATACTCCCATTCTTCTTAACATCGCCCTTGTAAAAGTCAAACCAGGTTCATCCGGTAAAAAGTAAATAATATTCGCTATGAAAAAGATACTATTTTATCTGGTCTCAGGAATATTCATGCTGATCCTTGTGCAGTCGTGCAAAAAGAAAGAAGAGACACCCGAGCCCGTTGTAATTCCTGCAGAAACAATTGCAACCAACAAATGGATCTTTGAAAACCTGACCGCCTATTATCTCTGGACCGACCTGATCACGCCCGGGATTGATTACACATTGGAACCTGATCCGGAGGCATATTTTTACAAGTTGCTTTACACTGACGTGGATAAATGGTCCTACATAACCAGCGATTATGCAACACTGGCAGCTGATTTAAACGGTACACCTGTTACAATGGGGTATTATCCGGCGTTTTACCTGATAGGAAGTAACCGGGTGGCAATTGCCGTAGCCTATGTTTATCCGGGGTCGCCCGCAGCAGATGCCGGACTGAAACGGGGAGACATAATCCTTTCAATTAACAACACCGCCCTTGACACAATTAATTATTACGAGAAGTACTCCGGCACAAGCTATTCGGTTCAATTGGGCACTGTCTCGGGGAATACCATTGTAAATAACGGAACATCGCTGAGCATGACTGCACGGTTAGTCAATGCTGATCCTGCAATTGACCATAAGGTAATTGATATTGAAGGGCATAAGATCGGATATCTTGCTTATGTTGAGTTTATTAGTGGGGATAATGACAAGTTTCTACTGAAAATGGACAGCATTTTCAATGAGTTCAGGGATTCCGCGGTAACTGATCTGATTGTTGATCTGCGGTATAATCCGGGCGGTGAAATAAACGCCGCAATTCATCTGGCTTCTGAAATCGCACCTGCTTCTGTTACTGCTGCAAACGAGGTGATGATAAACCTCAAGTATAACAATGATCTGCAGGCTTATCTGGAAGACAATAATTTAACCGACAATCTTTTCTATAAGTTCACAAGCATTGCTTCCAATATTAACATGCAGCGTGCCTATTTTCTGACCACATCAAGGTCAGCATCAGCAAGTGAACTGGTTATGGTCGGGCTCGATCCCTTTATGCAAATAACCCGGATAGGCGAGGCAACCTACGGCAAATATGTCGGGTCATTTGTAATTCCCGACGATAACGAAAAGTGGGCAATGATGCCGATAGTCATGAAGTATGCAAATGCAAACGGTTTTACCGATTTTGTCAACGGGCTTGCACCCGATTATGAGATCAGTGACGATCTGTTCGGTGCTCCGGCTCTGGGCAATATCACTGACCCCATGGTAGCTAAGGCTGTGGAACTGGCTACGGGGGTAACTCTGTCGACAACAAAATCAGGACCCTCATTTTCCCGCATGTTCAGGAAAATTGTACCTGATGAGATGAAACTTAAAAGCAATCTTTTTATACCAGGAATAACCAGGCTGACGAAATAAATAATTGTGCAATAATGCAATTGTGTGGTTGCTAGTCAGCAGTCACCAGTCAGCTGTCAGATGTCAGCAATCAGCAATCACCAGCTATCAATCACCAGTAACGACCTGCCCGGTGCCTCAATTGAACTTTAATAAAATGATAATTGTTAGGTGTATAAGACAAATAATTATTTTTTTCTTTTCTTAGGATCGTCATTAATAGATTTTGGCTGATCATAAACATTTTGACAACGTATGCTTTCACTTTAATTTCCTCAGGAATATTAAAGTGCACGGATTTTATTATGATTCGTTTGACAGTTTTTTAAGCAGTTACCCATTTATCAGGAAGGATCACTATCACAATTTTTATTCAGTACTTTTTTTCCAGGAAGGGAATGGCACCCTCAGGCTCGATAATGACACATTCCCGGTCAGGCCTCAAACTGCCTGCCTTATTGCCCCAAATCAGCTTCATTCATTTGAAGGACTGAAAGATGCCCGCGGGCTTGTTTTCTTCTTCTGCGAAGATTTTTATGTTGAGGAATTCAGCTTTGTCAGGTTGTTGAATATCTTTTCGTGCACGTCCAGGACTGCAACGAGCCATGGCAGTCCCTGCATCGAACTGAACCATCTTGAAAACGGGTTCATAACAGATATAGTAAAATCAATCTGTCAGGAGTACGAAAATTATTCTTCATCCGATAACTCGTCCATCATAATAAGATCGCTTCTTAACGTGATGCTATTGAGGCTGTCGCAGCTAAACGACGAAAAATCGGGAATACCTGTCAACGGGAAAGGTGCATTAATTCATGACCTGTCGAGGCTTATCGACAGGCATTTTACCCTGGAACATAATATTAGCTTCTATTCTTCTGCTTTCAATGTATCGGAAAGGCAATTAAATGAATTGTGTAACAGGCATTTCCGTTGCGGGCTCAAAAAAATCCTGACCGACAGGCTGATGCAGGAAGCCAGAAAGCTGCTGACATATTCGGAATTATCAGTCTCTGAAATATCATATAAGCTTAATTTTGACGACAATTCCTACTTCAATAAGGTATTCAGGAAACAGACAGGCCTTACTCCCAAAAGGTTCAGGGATATCCATAAGAAATTAGTACCATAGATATTCCGATTTTTACCATTTTACCGGGTTGTGTGATACTAATTTTGACATAAAAATCACATAACTTATGAAAACAGTATTTTATTTGTTACCCGTGGTAATCAGTCTATTGGCTGGTTGCACAAAAACAGATACCAGTCCTGCAATCCAATCACAGTTATTCGAAGTGAATTCCACCGGGTCAACCATCTGGAAATACTTCAGTTTTGCCAAAAATGATACCATATCAGTCTCTGACCCGGCAACATCAAATGAGTGGGATCTGGCATTTCAGCGTTACAGGATCAGAACTAACGGAGGTGAATCAGGCAATGGGATGGGCAGTGCTGCAAATTCATTTCTTAAAGGCCAGGCAGGATTTGATGCACTGAAAATTGTTCCTGATACAGCAACATTTGCAATTGATGAATCAATAGAGATTGCTGTACAGCAGGGTTATGCAACATATATTGTCAATCCTGAACTATACACCTGGTTTTCGATAGAACTGGCTACACAGGGAACGCAGATAGTACCTTCCGATTTCGTCTATATTGTCAAATCTGCTGAGGGGAAATATGCAAAAGTCTGGTTCAAAAGTTATTATAGTGCAGCAAATGTTTCAGGGTATGTATCCTTTCAGTACAAATATCAGCCTGACGGGTCAAAAAATCTTGAATAGTTATAAATTCTGAGCGATCTTCAGCTGGGGAACCCCATCCCATAGACTGTATCCGCTTCCATATGAAACAACTCCTCCTGACATATTTCCTGCTGTTACCTGCTGTCGTCTTCGCACAGGACGCAAGCTTATCCGGCCATATTACGGGGGCTGACACCAGTTCTCTTGCCGGCGTTACAATAGTAATAAAAGGCACGACACTTGGAACAATTTCCGATTACAGGGGAAATTATAATTTCAGGAAACTAAAGGCCGGAACATACACATTACGAACATCTCTTGTGGGGTATGAAACTCAGGAGAGCACAGTCAGCGTCCATGAGGGAGTCAATTTTGTCGACTTCGTAATGATCGAATCAGATATCAATCTGAACGAAGTTGTGGTGACGGGAACAAGGTCGGAAAAGACTCTTAAAAATGTTCCGGTCCTTACTCAGGTAATAAGTGCTCCCCAAATGCTCAACCTGGGAATTACCAATGTTACCGAAGCCCTGCAAAACAGGGTGCCGGGCCTTGACATAAGCCAGTTTGGTACAAGGACTGCCGTTACCCTCCAGGGGATGGATGCAAAGTATGTGCTGTTCCTTGTTGATGGGGAAAGGATCGCCGGTGAGGTAAACGGGGATATTGATTATTCAATGCTCAACCTCGAAAACATCGACAGAATAGAAGTGATCAAAGGTGCCTCCTCATCACTTTACGGTTCAAATGCCATTGGAGGCGTTATTAATATCATTACAAAAAGGATCAACGATGGTTTTGACGGCAGGATCTATTCGCGTTATTCCAAATTCAATGAATTGTATTCCGGAGGTGGCATAAGCCTGAAGAAGGGAATGATCGGATCACGGACAAGCTTCAACTTCAACCATACCGACGGATACGATGTAACACCCGAAAGTTCCCATGACTGGAGCCAGAATCCCTATTCATCTTTAAGTGTAAGTCAGAAATTCGAACTGACCCCTTCTTCCCGTCTGATCATTATTCCATACGCCGGATATTACCGCTTTGAAAGAGGCAATGTAAGCGCGCGCCCTGCACATGACCTGTACCGCGACCTGAATGCCGGAGTGAAGGGGCACTATTACCTGGGAAACCATACATTCGATTTTTCCTATTACCGCGACCGTTATGATGCCTGGGATGTTCTTGAGCAGCTTAATAACAAAAAGGATATTGTATCATATGATATTATACAGACTCTGAGAACCCAGGGTAATTTCAGGTTATCCGCGAGGAACAGCCTGATAGCCGGGCTGGAGTACAATCATGAAAGCCTTTATTCTATCAGGAACGAGGGAGGATTGAAAAACGAAAATGAAGCAGTGATGTATGTCCAGGAAGACCTCCGTCTGGGAGAAAAGTGGAATATCATCGGAGGTATCAGGGCAAGCCACCACAGCAGTTATGGTTGGAATGCAGCTCCCAAGTTATCAGTGCTTTTCAGGCAGAATTCAATGAATTTCAGGATGTCGGCCGGAACCGGATTCCGTTCTCCTTCATTAAAAGAACTGTATATGTATTTCGATCATTTCGGGGAATGGTATATTATCGGAAACCATGAGTTGAAGCCGGAGTCATCAAGATATATTTCCGGATCGGCTGAATTTTCCAAACCATGGAACAATTCATCAGTATCAGTTTACCGGAATTCACTTACCGATATGATTACCGACCGCTGGTTGCCTGATTCCGTTCAGCTGACGCGCCAGTACCAGAATGTTGCAAGCGCATCGGTTTACGGTGCTGATTTCCTCTCAAGGCAAAGGATCGTAAGAGGCCTCTGGCTGAGTGCGGGTTACAGCTATGTCCGTTCACATGACAACCAGACCGGACTTCAATTATACGGAACTACAAAACATTCGGGGAATATTGCAGCAGATTATAACCTGAGGAAAA
>JBAVOD010000052.1:0-3352 GCA_049691735.1 Bacteroidales bacterium | reverse complement strand
TATCTACCCTTGAACCAAGAGGAAGCAAATTTCCAAGGACAGCATTCCGTATACCGTTATCGAAAAAATAGATCTTTCGCCCCTTTTTTATTTCATTCCGGACATTTCTGTTCAAACCCTGTAGTGTGAAAATTATATACGCCTTTTCGAGCAGGTCAATATATTTTTCAATTGTACCTTTGTCAGCATCAAGCAGCTGGGCGAGTTCATTGTAGGACACTTCATTGCCGATCTGTAAAGCAAGTGCCTTTAATAATTTTTCCAGTAAGACCGGCTTTTTTATCTGACCCAGTGACAGAATGTCTTTATACAGATAATCGGAAGCGAGTGTTTTCAGGATCCTTGTCTCATTTCCCGGATTAAGCGCTACATCCGGATAACAGCCGAAGATCAGTCTCTGTTCCATGAGTCGCTTTTCGGTCAGAAATCCATGGTAGTCACTCATCTCACTAAAACAAAATGGATGCAGGAAAAATTCGAATTTCCGACCTGTCATTGGTTCCTTAATTTTGCCTGTAAGCTCTAAAGATGAGGAGCCTGTCACAATAATCTGGATATCTTTAAAATTGTCATGAATTATCTTAATACCAAGTCCCGGATCCGGTAATCTCTGTGCCTCATCAATAACTATCAGCTTATTATTTCCAAGTACAGGTCTCATTCGTGAGGCACTGACACTTGTAAACAGTCCGCGAACATCTGCATCGTCACCATTCAGATATAAATACTTTAAATTCAGTTCCCTAACCAGTTTATCAACCAGAGTGGTTTTTCCCACCTGTCTTGCGCCATAAAGGATAACTGTTTTATTTTTAAACAGATGATTTTGAATTGTTTCTTCAAGATATCGTTTTACCATAAATTAAAACTTTGCATAAATATAATGTTTTGCGATTGTAATCACAAATTATTATAATATTCAGGGGGCAAGCAAGACGTGAGGGCGGGAAGGAGTGAGGGCTTTTCTAGTAAGCGTCTGTAGCCGCGATCAAAGACCCCTCTGTCCGCCGGCTGGCGGACATCTCCCCTTAAAGGGGCGAAGGTACTGGTTATAGAATAAGCTACTATCTATATTCTCTGCGAAAATCTGCGTAAGACTCTGCGTGAATCTGCAAGAAACAAAGGAGCCCCTCCGGGGAGGCACGACAATCATTCAAAAAAACTATATTTGTTACTGCCTAAAATTGAAATCCTGACAATGACAAATAAAAAAAAGAAAGTCTTCGTTTCGGGATGCTTCGATATGCTGCACTCGGGACATGTTGCATTCCTTCAGGAAGCCTCGGGATACGGAGACCTGTATATCGGCCTCGGATCGGACAGGACTATCAGGGAACTTAAGGGAAGAGAAACCATAAACTCAGAAGATGAAAGGGTCTACATGCTGAATGCACTGTCGTGCGTTCATAAAGCATACGTCAATAAAGGGAGCGGACTGATGGATTTTATCACCGACATCAAATCCCTTAAGCCCGATGTCTTCATCGTTAATGAGGACGGCCATTCCCCTGAAAAGGAGCAGCTCTGTAAAGATCTGGGAATTGAATACAAAGTTCTTAAAAGAATTCCCCATGCAAACCTGCCGGTCAGGTCGACCACAGCCCTCCGTGCAGTGAAACCAATGCCTTACAGGATAGATCTCGCCGGCACCTGGATCGACCAGCCCTATGTTTCAAAATTCTGCCCGGGAGCAGCAATAACAGCATCGATCGAGCCTACCATCGAATTCAATGAGCGCTCGGGGATGGCCACATCAACCCGCAAAAAAGCAATAGAGCTCTGGAACGACCATCTTCCCCCCGAAAAGCCCGAGAAGCTCGCCAAAACCCTCTTCAGGTACGACAATGATCCCGGGACTATGGAGGTGAGCGGATCGCAGGATTCGATCGGAATCACCATGCCGGGGATAAACAAATTCTTCTATGACAGGGGCAATTACTGGCCATCAAACTTTGAAACTATCTCCGAAATTGAAACAATCCGCTGGCTCGAGGACAGATTGTATATGCTCACCCTCTGGCCCCGTCCGGATGGCTACAAGGTACTCAGCGACACCCATATCAATACTGAAAATGTAAAGAAGCTCACCCTGGCGGCCGATCTGGCATGGGACGGGCTTGTCAGCCGCGACATCATAAAATTCTCAAAAGGATTTCTCGATTCGTTCCATTCACAGGTGAGGATGTTCCCGAAAATGATGAATCCTGACATCGAAAAGATAATCATTAAGTATAAGTCCAATGCCCTGGCATGGAAGCTATCAGGTGCCGGAGGAGGCGGCTACATCATATTTGTAAGCGAGGAAAAGATCCCGAATGCGTTCAGGATAAAGATAAGGGTTAAGGATTTGGGGCTGTAGGGCAGGGAGCAGGCTTTGCCCACCGTAGCTTCAGCGAAGGTGGGGGGTGCTGGTTGCGGGGCGTGAAGGCCGTTATGCCATCATGCCGTTATGCCGTCATGCCGTCATGCCTTAAAGCCTTAAAGCCTTGAGAACAATTGCTAAAAAGTTATTAATTTTGAAATAAACCTCTCAATAATAGGTTTATAATATAAAATTCACCTATGCCAAAAACCGCTTTGATCACCGGTGTTACAGGTCAGGATGGCGCCTACCTTGCCGAATACCTTCTCAAAAAAGGCTATACCGTCCATGGCATCAAGCGCCGCAGCTCGCTTTTTAACACCGACCGCGTCGACCACCTTTACCAGGATCCCCATGTCGACAAACGGGATTTCATCCTTCACTACGGCGACCTGACAGATTCAATGAACGTCACAAGGATCATCCAGGAGTGCCAGCCCGATGAGATATATAATCTCGCTGCCATGAGCCACGTGAAGGTTAGCTTTGATACGCCCGAATACACCGCCAATGCCGACGGGATCGGAACACTCAGGATCCTCGAAGCCGTAAGGCTGCTCGGAATGGTACAAAAGACACGCATGTACCAGGCTTCAACAAGCGAGTTGTTCGGACTGGTACAGGAGGTACCGCAGACTGAAAAGACGCCTTTCTACCCCAGAAGCCCTTATGGGGTTGCAAAACTCTATGCCTACTGGATAACAGTCAATTACCGCGAAGCCTATGGATTACATGCCAGCAACGGGATCCTGTTCAACCACGAATCCCCTATAAGGGGCGAGACATTCGTTACCCGCAAGATCTCACGGGCAATGGCCAGGATCGCGCTGGGGATGCAGGAATGCCTCTACATGGGAAACCTGTCATCACGCCGCGACTGGGGGCATGCAAAAGACTACATCAAAGCAATGTACCTGATACTTCAACAGGATGAGCCCGATGATTATGTGATAGCAACAGGGGTCACAACCTCGATCAGGGAGTTCATAG